>JBBQXZ010000102.1:0-15800 GCA_038209145.1 Cytophagales bacterium
CATTGCGAGAGCAGTTTTGAAAAATCCGTCCATTCTGTTATTGGATGAGGCAACATCAGCTTTGGATACTGCTTCCGAGAAGCTGGTACAGGACGCCCTCTACAAATTGATGCAGAACCGAACAACCCTGGTCATTGCCCATCGGCTCTCTACCATTCAAAACGCGGACTGGATAGTTGTCCTGGATGAAGGCAAAATCGTGGAGGAAGGGACCCATGCAGAGCTGTTGTTCAAGGAAGGGCTGTATGCCCGATTGATAGATATGCAACAATTTTCCGTGTCATGAACGAAGACCTTCCGCTGATTTCCATAGCGCTGTGCACCTATAACGGTGAAAAATACCTGTGCGAACAACTCGGTACCCTTGTTGGACAAACATATCCCAATCTGGAGATCATTATAGTGGATGATATGTCCGAGGACCGGTCCTGGTCGATTTTAAATGAATTTGCGGCTTGCTACCCAGCAATTCGGTTGTTCAGAAACCCAGCAAATCTGGGTTATCAAAAGAACTTTGAAAAAGCGCTTGGATTATGTCAAGGGGAATACATTCTTATCTCAGACCAAGACGATATATGGGAAAAGGATAAAGTGTCCAAGCTTCAAAAATCCGTTGATGATAATTTACTGATCTATCACGATTCAACTTTCGTTGATGAGGCAGGTAATGACCTTGGCTTAAAGATGTCTGACAAACTTCACATGGTGGCAGGTAATGATCCTGTGCCATTTCTGTTTTTTAACTGTATATCGGGCCATAGCATGATGTTTCGGCGAGATTTGTTATCAATGATCCTGCCATTTCCAGACAACGGCATTTATGATCATTACATAGCTTTCGTTGCCAGTGGAAACGGTCGGATCAAGTATTTCCCAGATCCTTTGGTGAAGCACCGCCAACATCAGGGTAATTCCACGGATATATTGGGGAGAAAGAAAGGGAAAAGTCGGCTTAAATTGACCCAAGAGCGCATGGTTCGTGAAAATAATTGGTTAAAGATCTGTTCGGAGGCTAAAGGTCACCCGGCAAGTAAATTTGCCAAAGAAATGTACCAATGTGGAAAAGACCGAACCCATAACTTTCTAAACTTTCGCTTTGGATATTTGGTATGGAAACATCAGGAAAAGCTCACCTATATTCCAAAAAATAAAAGCTTCAAAACCCTCACTTTTGCGTTAAGGCAAATCTGGGGAATCAAAGCAAAATCACTGATTAAAAAACAGTGACATTTACGATTTTGACAGGTATACTTTACCCAAACTAATGTACATCTTCAAATACGTCCAAATATTTAACTTGATCAGTTCTCCCTGATGTAGAATCTTCAAGCTATAATTAAGGGAGTTATTTTGCTTGAGAATGGGAAGTAAAAACCGATAGGTTCGTTTTTCACAAATTGTTTTTTCTTTTTTAGTCATAGGAGTTACGGTTTTGGGAAGGCTATCGGCCCATTTCATATGGACCAAAAGCGAACTTTCCAACCAATCGGCATTGAGGCTTCCCTCTGAGAAATGCTCCGCTAGAATTCCATAAGTTACTCCTACCTTATAAAGCTTTCCGATGGCAAGTGAAAGATCCAGATCGTACCCATGAAAGCCTTTTAGAAGGGACTCATCAAACGGAACCCGCATTAGAATCGATTTTGTGGAAGCTAGAAACACACCGTCAACACAGGCCACTTCTGCCACTTTTTCTTGTTCCGTATTTTGGTATTGAAGTGCTGCTGGCTTATTACCCTTAAAATGTTGGATCAGGTTAATTTTCACCAGCCTGTCATGCAATCCTTCGGCTCCCCAACCGGATGGCAATTTGGGTTTGTGCGCGGCGCCAGCTAAACCGATTAATCCCCATGATGGATCTTTGAAAATCGAAATCAACGAATGTCCCCACCCTTTTGTATTGAACTGCACATCTTCATGTACGAAGCAAAGGACATCAAATTTAGCCTTTCTGGCCCCTTCATTATAAACAGCGCAAATTCCCCTTGGATTTTTGCGGTTATCGATTGCTAGGAATTCATGGGGAACCCCGATTGTATCAATGATATTTTGAGAAATTCGCTGTTTATGAATTTCATTTATAGAACAGACAATTATGGTTATCATAGGTGCGGAAGATGCTGGCTTGGTTTTCTACTTAGACGGAAAAAAACTATTCCTTGTCTCAAATCATTGAAAAAAGGGTTGATTTTTAATATTAACGAAAAATTCAATTGCTATTGCACGAAATAGGGCCAAATAGGTATCAAAAGATTCTAACTCAACCAATACACCTATCTGGCATATTGTCAGTTGATGTATATTTGATCGAAGGTACAGCATCGCTAAAGCCCTTTGCGAATTCGAATAGTTGCCTGATTAGCAATGGTAATGGTATAACCTATTTCGCCTTTATGATTGTAAAAAGCAAGAAGCCTGCCATAATTCATTTGATATGTCCGATGTTTCAATTTCCAGCGCACTACCATTTTATTTTGATTTGGATTAGGCAATTGTGAAAATTATTCTGAAAAGATGGGTGACAGTATGAAAATAGCCTTCGATCCTATTGGATTGAATTTCCTTAGCTTAACAAAAATAAGATATTTAATTGATAAAAAATTAGTTTAAACGAAATTATTAAGTAAATTTAATACCTAAACCATTCAAGCCATGAATCGAATCAATTACCTTTTGATCCTTCTAGCAATATCCTACATAATATTTGGATGTGGGACCTCTACCAAGGAAAATAAGTTGCTTCCAGAAATGGAACTAGTTTTGGTAGATTCGCTTACGTTTGACATTATGAAAACCCTTCACTTGATCGATTTTCACAAGGAGAAGGAACTTTATCTGATGTCGGCACCTCTATTGGAAGGAACGTATTATCTAATTAACAAGAAAGGTGAAATTGTCGTTAAAAACTCTTTGGCAGATGGGCCAAACGGATTTGGAATGGTGCTGCATCGGGGAGGGTTTGTCGGGGATGAAATTGTTTTGGTAGGTACGAATAGGGTATTTGTCTATGACATGAATTTGGTAAGACATCGGGACTTCCCTTTCGAACAGGAAGTAAGGTATCGCCTGGCGCATTTTGTCCGGGATTATTTGTCCACGTTTAAAATGGAAGGGCAAGAGTGGCCAGTCGTTAATATAAATGAGGAAATTTTACATAAATTCCCCATAGACTATTTTGACACACTGAATCTCCTGCATCTTGTCAATCCCAAAAATGGAGAAATTCGAAAAGGGGGAAAACTGGATGAGGCAAGTGTTTTCATGCAGGGTAACATTTTCCCATATGTGGATAAGCCAGTTTATTTCTCTGATGCCGAGTCTTCAGCTATATCGGTAATTTTGGGCGGGGATTCCGTATTGTATCAATTTGATCCGGCCAACAATTTCGAGCTGGTAAATCGAATAGCTGTGCCCAGATTACTTCCCGATCGAATGGAGCCGATCCCCCTGTCAGAGGCTGGAAGAGAAACGTTCCAAAATAACCGGCTGGCAGTGGCATTCAGCGGAAACTTCCATAATATGATTGGAAAAGGTAATTCGTTTTTGTTAGCCTATAAAACTGGAGGAGACAAAAGCTTGTGGTCTGAGGAAATGTCTCAGGTGGCCCGAGAAGCGTATAATGCGACGATTAATAAATACTACATTCCGATTGAACAGGGTAGAATTGTCGGGCAACCCTTACTTTGGGATAAGCCAGGAGATTTGGTATTGGGAGTTGGGGAAAACCGGTATATCCAATATGCCAGAGACCAAGTTGAGCTCCACGAGTTCGAAAAAGCATATCAGTGCTATTACATCTACGAGCTAAGGGAGAAATAAGAATCTATTTTTCCCTCAAAACATGGTCAAGACTTTCGAATCGGGAGGAACTGCTGATAAATTCAGGGACCATAAATTTAAGGCGAGCAACCAGATCCCATTCCGTACATTTTTCAATGTCTTGCATGCAAGAGTGGATTCCAGCATCAATTTCCGGATAATATCCATTGGAGACCTCCGCAATTTTTATTTTCTGGTGGTGGGTTTCTTTTACCGTTTCAGTATCATTGAGCAATTCCTCTTTCATTTTTTCACCTTCTCTAAGGCCGGTAAATTCAATAAAGATTTCCTCATTGAGTTTTTTGCCACTCAATTGAATCATTTTTTTGGCAAGGTCATAAATCTTAACAGATTCTCCCATGTCAAAGATATAAATTTCACCACCATTTCCCATAACTCCGGCTTCTAGTACCAATTCGCACGCTTCGGGGATGGTCATGAAATAACGGGTGATGTCAGGGTGGGTAACCGTTACCGGGCCTCCGTATTTTATCTGTTCTTTAAAGAGGGGAATTACCGATCCGTTTGATCCCAAAACATTGCCAAACCGCGTGGTGAGAAAAAGGGTATGGTCTGGCTTGCCCACCTGCTTTACCAGGTATTGGTGTAGCGACTGAATATACATTTCTGCCAGTCGTTTGCTGGCTCCCATGACATTGGTGGGATTGACAGCTTTGTCAGTGGACACAAAAACAAATTTTTTGGCTTTGAATTTTAACGCGGCATCAGCCATATTTTTTGTTCCCCAAACATTGCACTTCACAGCCTCTTTGGGGTACTTTTCCATCATTGGCACATGCTTGTAGGCCGCTGCGTGAAATACATACTCGGGTTTGTATGTTTCAAAAATACTAAAAATCGTATCGGTTTCTTTTACATCGGCTAGTATGACTTCGGTGGCCACACCATGTCCTAAACGCTCAAGATGATTCTGAATATCATACAAAGCAGATTCTGACTTGTCCAATAGCAGCAGTTTTGCCGGTTTTGCACGGGCAATTTGAATGGCAAGTTCACTACCTATAGATCCTGCTGCACCGGAAACGAGTACAACACTGCCCTCCATCTCAAAGGTTACTTTTTCATTTTTTAGTTTTATACTTTTTCTACCCAACAGATCTTCAATGTTTACTTCCCGAATTTCATTGGTCTTTATCTCCCCGCTTACCCACTGATTGACCGGGGGAATGGTAAATACGTGAAGACCTTTTTCGATACACACTTCTATTACCTCCTTTCGTCTCTCCTGATTGATGTTAAAGGTAGAAATGATGAGTTCAGATGGGTTATTATCATCCATTATGGTATCGAGTTCATCCAAAGAACCATATATCTTCACTCCCTCAATATATTTCCCCTTCCTGTTGGGATCATCATCCAAGAAGCCACAATTGGTGTATTTGATTTGACTATCCTTCCGAATGGCTTTATGGGTAAGGACTCCCGCCTCACCAGCTCCAAAAATGATAACACGTTTTTCTACTCTGTTACTTTCATTATTTTTGAAACGGTACAATAAATCTTTTACGATAAGTCTGTAAACAATTAACATTCCCAAGGAAAGGTAGGATGCAATGATTACGACTGAAATAGGCATAATCTGATTTAATCCAACAAAATTTATAAATAGTTGATTGACAATAAAAACCAATATACCTAACATTGCGATGCTTCTGAGTAGATTAATTCCATCTCTCATGGCCGTATACCTGACAATTCCTTGATAGGTTTTCGTAAAATACATCACAATCAATCCCAGCATGGAATAAATAAGACTACCGCGCCAAATTTCGTGTTCCTCTAAAGAGACTAAGTCAAAATTAGACCTGATAAAGTAGGCGGCTATGCCAGAAAAAGCCAAAATTGCGGCATCAAGGCAAAAAATAATCCATTTTGGAAAAATCTTAATTTTATAGGCAAGATTACTTGTTAACGACATCATAAAAGTTTAATTTTTTAAATTTTAACACTATATATTAGCTTTTCAAAGCAAGTCTAAGGCATCATAAATAACATAAGATTTAATAATTAATTATAAATTTATTAAATCTTAATAATTCTATAACCTAAGAAATAATAAACATGAAACTAAATATTGTATTGTATTCAAAGCTTTTTTCATTTTACAGCGCAAAAGTAGGCAATAATTTTGACAATTAAAATAATTAATTAAATTAATATAAATAAAATCAGCGTATTGTATTATTTGTATTGATATTAAAGTGCATTCATAAAATAAATACAGCGTGATTGTAAGAATAAAACCTCTTTAAATACAATAAAGTATTTATGAAAATTATTTTCTTGTCTATTTAATTATTTTGACTGTTTTGAGTCCCCTGTCTATCCAGGTCTCCCCATCTGCCATGTTTGCATTTACAATACTGCCCGCTCCAATCCTGCACCAGGCACCGACTTTGACTCTTGGTAAAATGATCGCATTCGCACCGACAAAGGTGCCTTCACCTATAGTAATCCCCCCGCATAAAGTAGATTGTGGAGCAATGTGTACGAAATCTCCTATGGTGCAGTCATGGTCGACTGATGCTCCTGTGTTTACGATCACATGTTTGCCAATCCTACAGTTGACTTTTACAATTGCACCCTCCATTACCACGCAGCCTTCGTCCAAATTGGCCCGCTTGCTGAATATGGCAGATTCGTGGATGATAGTTGCAAACCTTGCCCGGTCATTGTAGCACGAAACCAGCTTCTTTCTGATCGTATTGTCGCCAATAGCAATAAATAGCTGATGGTCAAATTTGAAATCGGGAGGAACTTTTCCTATCACCGGGTATCCAAGTACCTCTTCTATTTCTGGGTTGTCATCAAAAACCCCGTGAATTTTCTCATAAGAATCGATGATGTCTATGACCACCCTTCCCTGATCAGAAGCTCCATATATATACATGAATGAAAAATTTATTTTAATTTTGATTCTAAAGTATTCATTATATTTTAGATTATACAACTTTCGTTAAAGTTTGTTTATGCCATTCATAGGCCTTCAATAGGTTTTTTGGGGTCAATTTGGGGTGAAAAACAAAAAGCAGATTTGTAAATCAGTTTTAATATGCACATAAAACATGTATAGCGGAAAAAATTATTTATTGAAAAATAAATTTTTTATCCCGCCAATGACCAAATCGAGATCAGACAGCGCTAAATTTGACCCACTTGGCAGACATAGGCCCTGATCAAACAACCGTGCTGCTACCTCCTTGCCATAGTAAGGGAATCGTTGGAATACGGGTTGCAGATGCATGGGCTTCCATAGTGGGCGGCTTTCGATGTTCAATTCCGCCAGGGCCAATCGAACATTTTCGCGGTTTACACCTCCAGATAAAGTCGGATCTACCAGAATGGTTGTCAACCACCGGTTGCTGTAGTATCCCTCAGGTTCTTGTAAGAAAATAATTCCAGGTATATTTTCCAAAGCTGATCGGTACTTTTCATAGTTTGCCCTGCGTTGCCGCACCCTTTCCGATAAAACTGCCATCTGCCCTCTACCAATGCCTGCACAAATATTGCTGAGTCGATAGTTGTACCCTACCTCAGTATGCTCATAATGGGGAGCATCCTCACGGGCTTGAGTTGAAAGGTACCTGGCTTTCTTCACGTAGTTCTCGTCACCACTCACCAAGGCACCGCCACCGCTGGTAGTTATTATCTTGTTGCCGTTGAACGAATAGATGCCTATATCACCAAAAGTTCCGCACTTTCTTTCATGGAGAGAAGACCCCAATCCTTCCGCCGCATCTTCGATGACTGGAATGCTATATTTGTTGGCTATTTCGCAAATTTCAGAAAGCTTGGCTGGCATCCCATATAGGTCAACCACGATGATTGCTTTTGGGAGTTTTCCATCAGATGGTAAGTTTAGGGAAGGAAACGTTTTTGAGATTTCCCCATTTTGGCAAGAAAGGATAGCCTGCTCCAATGCTAAAGGACACATATTCCATGTTTCCTCTTCGGAATCAATAAATACAGGAATTGCTCCCATGTAACGGATAGGATTAGCTGATGCGGAAAAGGTGAAAGATTGGCATAATACCATGTCTCCCGAATCAACCCCTAGAAGGGAAAGTGCCAAATGAATGGCCGCAGTTCCCGAGGTTAGGACTGTAGCGTGGCCGCATCCTGTGAAGCTGACGATATCTGCCTCAAAACCGTCCACATTGGGACCTAGGGGCGCTACCCAATTTGTGTCAAAAGCCTCTTTGACATATTTTTCTTCTGCACCTCCCATATGTGGTGAGGAAAGCCAGATTTTTTTTCTAGTTGCACTATGCGCTGACGCATGCATTTTGTTTTGAAGTTCCATAAAAATGTGTTAATACCAATTGCCATTAAATACGGATTGTTCATCCAAAGGCCAAAATTACGCTTTTGAATTATAATATTCACAGGCGGTGTTCATCTTTTAATTCAAAAGGATATTTCTGTAAACTCAAAGCAATAATAACACACTATATAATATTTGGTCTATTTATACTTTTGAACGTGCCATCAGCAAAAGCACTTATGCATATCCGTATTTCTTAGTTGGTCTTGGGATCCTTAAATTTTCCCTTGGACTTGCCTGTGACGAAAAAGGGATTTGCAAATTGGGGTATCGTGGCAGGTGGGAGCAAATGTAAAAAGGGGAGTTTATATGCCTCCCTTTTTTGCTTATAAGTCTCTTTTAGCTAAATAGAAATCCACCATTTCATAATCACTGGCTTCGCGCTACAGCATTTCCGCTACAGTCTTGGGTGGAGAAACAATTACCTTCTGACCTGGTCTCCTGTCAAGCGGCATCGAAACTTTATGCTCATCCGCCGTTTTCAATGCATGAAGCACCCGTTTGATTTCATCCATATTTCGCCTCACATTCAAAGGATAATACACGATCAAGCGGATTTTCCCTTTGGGATCGATAAAGAAAACAGCCCTTACCGCTGCAGTCTCACTTTCTCCAGGCTGAAGCATTCCATATAGTTTGGAGACTTTCATATCGATATCAGCGATGATCGGAAATTCAAACAAAATCCCAGAATTTTTTTTGACATTATTTACCCAGGCGATGTGGGAATGAATGGAATCAATACTAAGGCCAACCAATTTGGTTTCCTGCTCGGCAAAAAATTCCTTTTCCATGGCAAAGCCACTCATCTCGGTTGTACATACCGGCGTAAAATCCGCTGGGTGGGAGAAGAGTATTGTCCAACTTCCTCTTATATAGTCAGAAAATTGCATCATCCCGGTCGTGGTCATGGCTTTGAAATCAGGGGCCATATCACCTATTCGAGGCATGGAGATTATTTCTTGTTCGTTATTCATAGCTTGATTAATTTAAAATTTTTAACTAAATTTTTATAAGTAAAAGGTAAAAATCGCCTAGCTGTTTACAGGAGACTCTTGTCACATAAGAATGATTTTGAATAATAGATTTTCTCAATAACCTATGTAAAAAGTATTGCCTGAATGGAACGAGAATAATTTTCTTAAAAATTTATAAAAGAGAGACTTATTTTTAAGGTTAAAAGCCTTTTTTATGAAGTAGAATTTTATGGTTAAGATATTTAAATAAAAAAAATTGGAACAACTTCTTTTACTTTTTATAGTCTACAAATATAGATAGCATAACATGCTGTAATTTAAAGGTGTTTTCGGGATAAATCTTTCAGGTACGGCAGTGGGTTTTTTGTAGATTGTATTATAAAGCCTTTGGAAAAATGGCAGTTAAAATAGCACTTAACTTCCCCTCAACAAGTTTCTACCCAAAACCGGTTCTATCAAAGTTCCCCGAATGGATTGTTCTTCCCTTACCAAAATATCCCAAGGCTCCATCAGGGGTTCATCAGATAGGTCAAATGTGCCAAAATGCATCGGGATAAAATAGTCTCCCTCCAAATCATGAAATGCATCAATGGCATCCGTGGGGCTGATATGGGCCTGGTGCATAAACCATTCCGGCTTATAAGCACCGACTCCCATCAGGCAATAATCCGGAGCTCCCAAGGTCATTTTGATATCCAAAAAGTGGGCACCTTTTCCGCTGTCTCCCATAAAGTAGATGGATTTATCCCGGGATTGGATGTAAAAACCTCCCCAAAGGCTTTTGTTGTCATCGTTAAGCCAGCGCTTGGACCAGTGGCGGCTGGGAACATACGTGATCGTAATACCACTGTCCAATAAGTCGTATTGCTGATACCAGCCAGCTTCCTGAATGGGATGGTCATCCATCCAACCGGCTATGACTTCGCCTACACCCAGTCCGGTTAATATTTGGAGCGTAGGATAGCGTTTTGTCAAGTAAATAAAAGAATTTTTGTCACAATGATCCCGGTGATTATGGGATAAAAGGATATAATCCAATTCCGGAAGCAGGTCCAAGGAAAAGGGGAAGTCACTTTTCCGCTTCAAAAACGTATTGTCAAAAAGGACGGGATCAGTTAAAAACACCTTGCCATTGATCCGCATCAGAAAGGTAGCGTGTCCCAACCAGACCAGGTAATCATCCGATCCCTTGAAAACCAGTTCGTCAAAATCAATGGATAAGCGACGAGTTTCAGCTTCTTTTTCCTCAATTTGTGGGTTCTTGCTGAGTTGCCACTTCAACACATCGTAAAGACTTGATTCAAATGGATGATAGAGGTTTACAAATCGGCCTTTTGCATCGAGGGGATTTCCTTGCCAGGTAGAATCGGGTGAAACAGTTATCAAATCTGGATTAGAAACAAAACGGATTTTTATGTTTTTGCTTGAAGGCTTCATAAAATAGAACAGGGCAAAAGGGATAATGATTATTAGTAAAAGCCCTAATTTATTCTTCATCATACGTAGATTAACTTTTATCGCAATAAATAAGTTTATTATTTGGCAAAACTCCTTCATATTATGAGTTTCTCGAATTTCAAATGTTGCTTCAATCTCTTTGCATACCCATTATTTTTTTGATATTTGCAGCGTAAGTATGCTTAAGTAAAATATAGGTTAGCCTTCCATGAAAAAATTTCTACTGGTTTCCGGGATAGTGGTGTTTTTGATCTTTGTGTCCTTTCTCTGGGCCCGCTGGAGATTCTCTCCAACCTATTCCGGTGAAGAGATCATTTCCAGTTTGAATGGGGAGACAGAGGTGCTTTACGACAACTACGGAATTCCGCATATCTATGCGAGTGCAATGACAGATGCGTACTTGATTTTGGGATATGTCCATGCCCAAGAACGGCTTTTCCAAATGGAGATGATGCGGCGGGTAGGAACTGGTACCCTGGCGGAACTTTTAGGCGAAGATGTCGTGGATATCGACCGGTTTTTCCGAACCCTCGGTATTCCCAAACATGCCCTATGGAGTACGGAGGTATGGAATGACACGGGAGATTCCAAATGGAAAACCGCCGCAGATGCCTATATCCAAGGAGTCAATCAATTTATCCGGGAAGACAAACTTCCACTGGAATATTCCCTACTTGGCCATCAACCCAGGGAATTTACTGTAAACGACATGCACGGCATAGTGGGCTATATGTCATTTACTTTCGCCATGGCCATGCGCACAGATCCCTTAATAACAAAGATGGCCAGACAGCTTGGTCCGGAATACCTGAAGGTGTTTGCTATTCATACCCTGCCGGAACACCATGTCATCCCCAACCACTATCCCCAACGCGATTCAACTAGTGGACAAATAGCAACGGAGAATCCCCTTACGTCTTTCTTGGAAAAACTGCCCGTACCGCTCTTTGAAGGAAGCAATGGATGGGTCGTTGGTCCGAAAAAGACGGCATCCGGCGCTGTCTTGTTTTGTAACGACACCCATATCGGATTTGCCCAGCCCGCGGTTTGGTTTGAAGCCCATATGGAATATCCGGGGTTCAGCTTTTATGGCAATCACTTGGCTGGAATTCCTTTTGGTTTGGTAGGTCATTCGAGGCACCACAGCCTGGGGCTGACCATGTTTGAAAACGATGACCAAGATTTTTATGAAGAAATCAGAAATCCCGCAAACCCCCAAGAAACGGTTTATGGTAAAGAAACCCGCCCCATCGAACTTCGGACAGATACTATTCGCATCAAGGGAAATGATCCTGTTCTGCTTCAGATTGAATCGTCCATCCACGGGCCATTTATGAACGATGTAATCCCTGAGATTGCTGCCTTGACGGATAATCCGGTGGCCTCCTGGTGGGTGTATACACAGGAACCCACAAAAGCGTTGGAAGCGCTTTTTAAAATGAACCATGCTGGGAATATCCAGGAGGTGGAAGCTGCGCTTCGGCTTATCCACGCGCCCGGTCTCAACGTGATGTATGGAGATAGTTCAGGTAATATTGCCTGGTGGGCTGCAGCCAAATTGCCGGTTCGGCCTCCTCATATCAATAGCAAATTGTTTATCAACGGATCAGTTCCGGGCAATGATCCTATCGGATGGATACCGTTTGAGGAAAATCCCATGAGCATCAACCCTCCCTCCGGCTATGTGGCTTCGGCAAACAATCAGCCGGACACCCTCAGCAACGGTACGTTTTACCCGGGTTATTACTATCCTGGAGACCGCTGGAACCGTATTTCCAAGACCTTGGAATCCCGGGATGACTGGACGCAGGAATCCATCAAAACCCTGCAGTTGGAAGTACTCAATGAAAACCACCCAAAAACTGCACGGATCATGCTGGAAGAGGCTGATGCAGCTTCATTCTATGGGATCGAACCAATAAGGGAAGCACTTTACAACTGGACGGGAAATCACGGGTTGGAGGAAATAGCCCCAACACTGTATTATAAGTGGCTTTACCATACCCTTCACGGCCTGATGGCCGATGAGCTGGGGGAGGCGGATTTTAATACCTATCTCGCAACTTTCCTGTATATACGCAGTACTCCGGGCATGATTCGGAATGGAAATTCTCCCTGGTGGGACAACACCGAAACCAACCAAATAGAAACAAGAAAAGAGATTATCCAGCAGGCGTTGGAAAAATCGTTGGGTGAACTTAAGGAGCAATTTGGCACGGACCCCTTGAAGTGGCAGTGGGAAAATGCCGTTTCCTTGGAGCACCCCCATCCCTTGGGTGCCAAAAAACCGCTGGACCGTATTTTCAACGTAAGGGTTGGTCCGGTGCCGGCCAACGAAGAATCTGTTAATAAGCTTCCTTTTAAGCTGAACGGGTCAGGCAAGTATCAGGTAACCAGTGGTCCTGCCATGCGGATACTGCTGGATTTTGCGGATGTGGATGGATCCGAGTCCATTATTCCGACCGGGCAGAGTGGCAACTACTTCAGCCCCTGGTACAGTGACCAAGCAGCGCTATTTGCCAAAGGTCAATATAGGCCTCAACTTATGGACCGTGCACAGATAGAAAAAGCAACCCAAGCCAGAAAGGTATTTCGGAGGGAGTGAATCAATCCTTAACCAAGACAAATGGTTGGGTTAAATTACACGATTCAACTTTGATTTTATTTTTGAATTCCTCAGTAAAGTGCTAAAAACAAAACCCCGGAACCACTACGTTCCGGGGTTTGGGAATTATATATGGAAGGTGGTTTAATTCAAACGCATGTCCGAGGTTCTTTTTTCGATCACATCACTAAATACGCGCATAAAATTCCCGCTCCATATTTTGACAATGTCTTCTTCAGAGTAACCTCTTTTGACCAGTTCTATGGTGATATTTTTGATTTCACTGATGTCATAGCAATCTGCAAGACCTCCTCCACCGTCCAGGTCCATACCTATGCCGACATATTCAATGCCGACCAAGTCTACGATATGGTCAATATGCTCCACATAGTCTGCTACGGTTGCCAGGTCATCCTTGTATTTTTCCCGTAATTCCATCATTTCTCCCCGGTACTCGTCTCTCTTTTCCGCAGTCAATTCCTGAAAGGATCCATATTTTGACTGAAGTCCTGCCATTTCACCGTCTCTTTCCGGATTAGGAGTAGGTGTTTTCACATACGCACTCAGTGCATTTACTTGGACCACTCCTCCGTTTTTGGCCAGTTTTACAATCATGTCATCGGTAAGATTTCTGGGGTGGTCGCAAAGTGCCCTGGCTGAAGAATGTGAGGCCACTACCGGTGCATTGGTCAATTCCAGCACATCATAGAATGCCTCATCGGAAATGTGCGATACGTCGACCATCATCCCCAGCCGATTCATTTCTTGGACTACTTCTTTGCCAAATTCACTGAGACCGCCGTGCTCCGGGCCATCTGGATCAGTGGAAGAATCGCAGATTTCGTTGTTGCTGCTATGACTGAGGGTGATGTACCGTGCCCCAAGGTCATAGAACTTTCTTACTTTGGTGATGTCGGTACCCAACGGATATCCATTTTCCAATCCAATGTAAATTGCAATTTTATTTTCTTCTGCAATCGTTTCCAGATCCTTTGGCTCCAAGGCAAGGGCAAGTTTGTCCGAATTGTCGGCTAACGACTGATGGATCAAAGTAAAATATTCCGTCACTTTTTCATCCGCAGCCACATGGGAAGCCGAATCTCGGGGTCCCTGCCCCAAATAAGCAACCATAAACAGGCCGTTGAGTTCTCCCTGCTCCATCCGGGGGATGTCTACCTGACTGCCCGTCTTCCATGCATCGTGTTCCTCCCGCAGGTCAAACCCAGGGCGGGACATTTGCAAGGGTGTATCAGCATGCGTATCCATTTTTAGAATTTTGCTGTGGATCCGGTTTGCGATTTCCAACGGATCTGGTTCAGATGCACAGGAACTAAGGCCAAATGTAATGCCTGCCAATCCCAACAAGGTGTAAGCTAAGGTTTTTTTCAGCCGGTTTAAGGGAGGTCTGTTTGTTTTGTTCACGATAGGGGAGGTTATTTGTTTCGGATGTGCTAATACAATTGTTGCAATGAATACTGTAAATTGTTTGATCAATAACCTAAAAATAGGGAATTGATGACAGATTTTACAAATGAAGGGAAAGAATTTATCATTTATACTTCCCCTGATTGGTTTAAAATAGTTTCTACGACTTATCGCTCATTTGGATTTTGGGGGTTTGGCTGGCGCACCTCCAAAACTAACGTTCCAAATCCAGGCAAATTGGTATAAAATTGGGCATACCTTCCTGTAAACCTACCGTCCAGTGATGGATTGTAATTATAGTATTGACCATACCTGTCAAACACTTTCCCCATAGTGGTCGTGAGTTTATAGGTAATCCGAAACTCATCACGCACAACACCCGCGGTGCGGATGCTCTCTGCTGTTTGACCAAAGTAGGCATAGGCTTCCGCACCGGTGAGGTTAATAGTGGTTGGAAATGTATTATACGTACCCATAAATACTGTTGCAGGACCTCGGCCGATGTAAAGATCTATTTTTTCAGCTGTATGGGTATCAAACCCTTCATAACTGAGGTCGAAGGACACTTCCGCTTCTTCCAGATTGTTGATGTCAAACCAGTATTTGCCCGGGGCAATGGTTGCCTTAGCCACAATTCCGACTTCGTAATCGGGCATTTTGATCGAATCTTCTTCTACACAACTGCTAAACGATAAGCAGCAGATCGATGCGAATAGGAGGGGGAATGAATATTTTTTCATTGTTGGTTGCTTTAAGTAAAATCGAAATTAAGGAACACTCCAGAAAACGGGTTCAAACGGATCTGGCGAATAATCAGACAATGAGGGATTTGTTTCCAATTCTGAAACAGGAATGATAAACCGTTGCGGATAGGGTGGATTTCCCATTACCGGAGCCGTTGTCGCAAAATCCGGGAACCCCGTTCTCCGGTAGTTGTTATATGCCTCCAATCCATTTCCCCATAGGGCCAATTGATATTCTGTCATGATAATGTTCAGTCGTGATGCCTCAGTGGTAGCCGAATTATAGGCCAAAGCCACATCAGCAAGGTATTCATTTACCGAAGATTCACTCATCTCGTAAGGACTTCCGGAAATAGACGGCATCTCGGCTCTGCCAAAATCCCTGACCTTGTTCATAGAAAGCCGAATGCCTTCTTGCATCAGTTCCA
>JBBQXZ010000103.1:0-15797 GCA_038209145.1 Cytophagales bacterium
TTTTTGAGAATGATTTCCCGTTGGTTTACCAAAAACGAGTAACTGTCAATTAGTGATCTTACTTCGTCTTTTAAGTCTTCGGTGATTTCTTTGGACTGGTTTTCCGCCTGCTCCAATACATTGCGTGCTTTAGCTTTGGAATCTGATATCATCAAATCGGCGTTCATCTGAGCTTCTTTGAGGATCAAATCCGCTGTTTTATTGGCATGTTCTATGATACTTGCACCCGTGTCTTCGGCAGTCTTTAGGGTCTTAAAGAGCGAGTCTTCTATTTCCCTCAATTTCCGTGCTTCTCTATCCGCCTGCTCATACTTAATTTGGAGTATGTTTTTTTCCTCCATTACTTTTTCCCATTCTTGGGAGAGGTAAGTCAAAAAGGATGAAACTTCATCTTTGTCAAACCCCCGGATTTGTTTTTCAAAGGTTTTCTGACGAATGTCTAAAGGAGTGATTTTCATATAGCTAAAATTCTAATTCCCAAATTGATACTGTCCGGTCATCACTTGCGGCAATGATGTGCTGCCTGTAGTGGCTCCAGATTATTTTGTTTATGGATGTACCGTGGCCGGCATGTCTGCCTTTGTCGATTACTTTTAAGAGTTGAAAGGTATGTGCATCCCATACTTTGATGGATTTATCCATGCTACAAGTTACAAAATATCTGCCATCCTCCCGAAATGTGAGAAAATTAATGGCATACATGTGCGCCGCTATGCTTTCTACTTGCGTATAGGATTGAGCGTCCCAGATGATCAGGCTTGCATCTCTGCCCCCACTGATCAGCGTCCTTCCATTTGGAGAATACTCCAAAGCAAACACTGAGTTGGTATGTGCTTCAAGTCTGTTCAGTGGGACGAGTCCATCGATTTGAAGTATAGTAACTGCGTAGTCACTAGAACCAATGGCCAACTGATCGCCTTTCGGATTCACGGCCAAAACCCGGAGAGCCGCATCACTTAGCTTTATGTGCTTTAGCGGAGACCGTTCCCTAATGTCTATCACCAGCAGCACGCCGTCTCCAGTGGCCACATAAAGTAGATCACCTTGAACTTTCATGTCAAAAATGGCACTTGATGTGATTTTAAGCGACCATAATTCCTTTTTATTGGTGAGGTCTATTACATGGATTCCTTCAAAATTATGGCCGATGAACAGAAGGTGACGTATGGGATCAGTGGTGAGCGCATACACGGAATTTGGCAAATTGGCAAGTAACTTCCCGTCTTTGGGCCGATCGAGATCCCACTCCACTACCATCCCATCACCTGCTCCTGTATAGAAAAATTGCGGATCGTCCCCTTCTGCAAGGGCAAAAATAGAATGATTGTGCCCGGTAAGGGTATGCATTTTATTAACTTTAATTTTTGGCATATATTGCAATTAATAGTATTACCTTCATTCTAGGGATGCAAACAAAATTAGAAAAAATTAGTCCGTTATCGGCTATTGCGGTAAATAATATTCATTTGCAACAACATAATGCGTTGAACTTTTTGAGTTTTAGAGAAAAATTGTCCTATTCAAATATCAGTCATCCACACAAAAAAATAGAATGGAAAGGTGCGAGATTGGCAATAAAAGCAGCATTGGACTTAATTCAGCTTCCATATCCGGGCTTCTACAAAGATTCTCACGGAAAATCCTATCCGATGGATGGATACGGATATGTTTCGCTCACGCACAGTTACGACATAGCCGCCGCCATCTTTCATAAGGAAATGCCAGTGGGCATTGATTTGGAAAAAATCAGGGAAAAAGCAGTTCCCCTGGGTCCCAAGTATTTGGCCCCCTCGGAACAGGAATTTTTGGATGATGATGTTTTGATGCACACCATTGCGTGGTCCGCAAAAGAAAGTATCTTCAAATGTCAGGGAAGAAAAGGAATAAGTTTGAAACAAAATATATTGTTGCAGCCATTTTCTTCGGAGGATCGGGAAATCAAGGGCAGGATATATGCAACGGGCACCTCAGATCACCATTACCTGGTTCGGGTTATTTGCGAAGGGGACATGGTTTTGACCTATACCATTTGGTAAATTTAAGACTGGCTTCTCAAATTCCGGAAATTTATAGCTAACTTATCCTCAAATTCGAAACGAAGTTAGAAATAGTTGGTGAAATGTTGTAATGGGTAAATCAATTCTATTTTTTGGTAAACTGATTCTTTTGGGATGGATGGCACTTACGGATGCCTTGGGACAGCGTATATCCAACATTGAGTTAATCGATGCGGTAAGCGGAGAGGTGTTTTCATGGGAAGAACATCGCACAGCAAAAGGTGTGGTCCTGATTTTTTCAAGCCTCACTTGTCCATTTTCAAAACTTTATGAAGGTAGGATTGCAACATTGAATGAAACGTTTTCTCCGGAGGGGTTTGTGTTTGCCCTGGTAAACCCCCATGTATCTCTTGAACCATCAGAAAGTCAGGAAATCATGGCAAAGGTGGCAACGGAAAAGCAATATGAGATGCCCTATTTGGTGGATTCACAGCAATCCCTTACAGCCTTCCTCAAAGTTACCAAAATCCCGGAAGCGGTAGTCATCACGAATGGACCTACCGGCTACGCGGTAGTCTACCAGGGGGCCATAGACAATAATCCACAATCTCCCGAAAGTGCGCAGATGAAATACCTGGAAAACGCACTGACGAACCTGCTGGCCAGAAAAAGCCCAAGTCCAGCCTCTACAAGAGCTGTGGGGTGCAATATTCGGGGGCTGAGATAAAAATTATATTTCCTTTTCCATATAAATCGAAAACCTACTCATCAAGAAGATCCAACAACTGCTGTACTTCTTGTTTTTTGTCCAAATCACCGATCTTGTCAAATGCATAGATTAGGTTTCTGAGGGTTCTTTTGATGATCACCAGGTTTTCACAAGGTTCAAAGAATTCGTCCTTAGGTTCAAGTTTGAGGTGCTCAAGGTAGCTGTGGATATCCTGACGGGAAAAAATCAATCCTTTATTGAAGGTGTTTACATAAAAGGTGAGGCTATCCGTCTTATAGGTGAGGATGAAAAGGTTCGGTAAATTTACCCCATAAATGGGTAGGCCTAACTTCTTGGCCACCAGTAAATAAACAGCACAAAGGCTGATGGGATTTCCCCGTTTGGAATCCAGCACATTACTCAACATGCTATTGCCTGGTGAATGAAAGTTTTTGGTATTGGCGGCAAATTTGAGATCATTAAAAAGAACACTGTTTATCATCCGGATTTTGTCGTAAGGAAGTGCCTCATTTTTGAAGGAAGTCCAAACTTCAAAATAAATCTGGTGCATCGTGGCATTGAGCTGGTCATAATCCAAATCAGGATACTGATAGGTGTTGATAATCCATAAACCAGTCAGCAAATCCTGGTCTGCGGAATGCTTCCATTCGACAAGGCGCTCCTTAAGCAGGGAAAACTGAAGCTCATGGACCAAGTCTTCGATCTCTTTCTGGATATCCGGGTTGAAACTGTTTTCCCAGGATTTTTCCAAGTAGGGAATGATTTGATTTCCCAGTGATATGATTTTGTCCCTTACGTGTTCTTTTACCACCTGATCCGTGTCATCCAACAGGGATACCAAGGCTTTCAGTTCGTTTTCATTAATGTCCATAAGCGGTTGGTTGATTTGCCTATAGTGATTCGATTTCTTCTTTGTAGGCCTTTACAGCCCTAAACAATCCAGAGGCGATGAACGTTTGTCCTTCTCTACTATTTAGGTATTTTTCTTCTTTGGCGTTGGAGAGAAACCCCACTTCTACCAGTACGCTGGGCATGCTTGTTGTCCACAGGACATAGAAGGGGGCTTGCTTTACTCCCCTGCTTTTTCTATTGACCCGGGTGACAAAATCGTTTTCGATTTTTTCTGCCAGGGACAAGCTGTTGGCAAAATAGGCCTTTTGCATGAGATTGAACATCATATAGGACTCAGGCGATTTGGGATCAAACCCTTCATAATTTTCCTCGTAGTCATCCTCCAACAAGATTACGGCATTTTCCCGCTTCACAATCTCAAAATTGGCATTGAAATTTTTGTTCCCCATCACGAAAGTTTCCGTACCGTAAACCCCCGTGGCGGTTGTGGCGTTGCAATGAATGGAGATGAAAAGATCTGCCCTGTTCCGATTGGCAATATTGGGACGCTCCTTGAGCTCAATAAACGTATCCGTCTTTCGGGTATAAATCACCTCTACCTCCGGCATCAATTCCGCAATGTATTGGCCCAGCTGTAAGGCCAAAGATAGAACGACATCCTTTTCCCGAGATATTTTGCCTACCGTGCCGGGATCCTTTCCCCCGTGCCCCGCATCTATGACTACCCGTCTAAGTTTGAATTCTGGAGTCCGCTCTCCAGCAGGTAGAAAACCTGTCATGATAAGTGAAAAAGTAAGTAGGCAAATTATAAGAATATTTTTCGCTCTCCTTCGTTTCATAAGCTCGTAATAAGATTAACTTTACACAAAATTTGTAAATTTTTGAAGCAAATAGAAATAATCGGTGCATAATATTAAGCTCGTTTTTCTTTCCCTTTCCATGCTCCTCTGTTTCCACAAGCCACTTTTTGGCCAAGAGCCGGGAAACAGGCCTTCGGAAAGAGTTCTGATTGCTCCTGATACCTTGATCAATCCGCTGGTTTTGCCAGACACCACCCTTCCTGCACTTCCCGACAGTATATTAAACGTTGACGACCTCATTTTAGCCGAAGATAGTGTAAAGGTACCACCTAAAGGTGACATCGAAACAATTATCAATTATTTTGCCGAAGATAGCATCATCTCGGATTTTACGGCCAATAAAGTTTTTTTGTACAAAGAGGCTTGGTTTGAGTATGGGGAAATCAGGCTGGATGCGGATTATATTGTCATTGACTGGGAAAACAGTGAACTGTA
The DNA here is from genome assembly GCA_038209145.1 of Cytophagales bacterium. Lineage (GTDB taxonomy): Bacteria > Bacteroidota > Bacteroidia > Cytophagales > Cyclobacteriaceae > Lunatibacter. The sequence goes on from JBBQXZ010000103.1 coordinate 4,875, forward strand.
TGCCTCGGGGCTGAAAGACACTACCGGCGTCTTACAAGGGACACCCATGTTCAAAGAAGGGCAAAGTATCTACGAAATCCGCAAAGACATGCGATATAATTTCAAAACCAGCAAAGCCATCATCACAGATGTAGTCACACAGCAGGACGAAGGATTGCTGCGTGGGGAAAAAGTGAAAAAGGGGAGGGATGGAAGCATTTACCTCAGCAAAGGGTTTTATACCACTTGTGATCTGGTGGAACCACATTGGCACATTTCCTCTTCAAAAATCAAATCCATCCGCGGAAAACAAATTGTGTCCGGCCCTTTTAATCTATATTTCAACGGCATCCCCACACCGCTTGGACTGCCTTTTGGCATTATTCCGGATACCCCGGAAGAGCAGGTTTCAGGAATTATCTTCCCATCCTATGGACAGGAACAGATCAGGGGTTTTTTCCTTCGTGACTTTGGCTATTATTTTGCCTTGAATGATTTTATCCACACCAAAGTGACGGGGGAATTATACTCGCTAGGGGGCTATGGTGCCAAGACAGCCTCCGTTTACAACAAGCGGTATCGGTTTAAGGGGGGATTCAACATCGATTATCAGAAGTTTCAGAGTCCGGAGACTGCTGCGGTACCATTGGAATATGACGCCTTTTGGCTCCGCTGGAACCATACCCCGGAATCCAGGGGAAATTCCCGCTTTTCAGCCTCTGCCAATTTTGGCACCAAGTCCTACAATGACAATGTGTTGCAGCAGCAAAATTTCCAGCAAAACATGTCCTCCGACTTTTCCTCAAATATCTCCTACAGTAAGACGTTTACAGGGACACCATTCAGCATGTCAGCCAACCTAAGGCATTCTCAAAACCAGGTAACGGATGAAGTCAACTTGCTTTTGCCGGATATAGCCATCAACATGAATAGGCAGAATCCCTTCCGGAATGTCAAGTTTGAACCACTAAAAACCCTCAATATCGCCTGGAATTTTAATGCCCAAAACTCCATCAACAACCGGGTGACCAATGAATTTGGCGTTGACCCCACCCTGCTGCAGAGCCAACTTGAGGAATTTAATCAACCCAATGCGCCAGACATTTTACCATTTACCATGGCCAATTTGCCCCAGCTGCTAAGGGAAGCAGACAATGGCTTCAGGCATACGGTTCCCATTTCTTCCAATTTCTCCTTGTTCCGTTATTTTACCGGGACAGCTTCCATGAACTTTACGGAGCTTTGGTACCTGGAACGGATAAACTATTATTATAATCCACAAGAAGACAGATTAGACCGCATTCTTGAACCGGGTTTTAGCCGGGTAGGTCACTACAATGCCTCGTTCAACATGGCCACCAATATTTATGGATTTTATACTTTTAAGAAAGGATCTAAAATTGAAGCTATCCGTCATCACATACAGCCAACTTTTGGATTTAATTCGACACCTGATTTTTCGGATCCGCGATTTGGGTACTACCAAGAAGTACAGGTGGATGACACGGAAAGGACCCAGCGCATCTCCCGCTATCAAAACTTTATCTATGGAGGTGCGCCACTTGGCGAATCAAAGGCCCTAAGTATCAATATTCGAAATGTTTTGGAAGCAAAGGTTAGGGCAGAAAGTGATACCGCGGAGGTTCAGACCAAAAAAGTACCCCTACTCCAGTCCTTCAATATTCAGACAAGCTATAACTTTGTCGCTGATTCCTTTCAATTAGCCCCTATACAATTTAATACGAGGACTTCTCTATTTGAAAATAGAATATCCGTAAACGTAACTGCCAGCTTGGATCCCTATGCCACCGGAAATTACATGCAACGGGACAAACCTACTGTATCACGGATTAACGATTTTGCCTTTCGGCGTGGTCAGGGTATAGGCACCTTAAGGAACGTATCGCTGAATCTCAATGGCAGTATCAATCCAAGTAAGACCGAAAAGTCACCTGGAGAGGTAAGGGATGAACTTACGAATGATTTTCTGAATCAGGGAGGACAAATGAATGAGTTTGTGGAAAACGAAATCGACCGGATAGCCACAGATCCCAGTCAATACATTGACTGGTCCATTCCGTGGAACATGACCTTTGGATATAACCTGAGCTACAGAAAAGCACTCAGCGGGACGACCAATGTCACCCAAGCGATAAATATCTCCGGAGACTTGAGTCTGTCCGACAAATGGAAAATCAATTTCAACTCCGGCTTTGATGTGGCAGCTAGAAACATTACCCAGACGATGATAGGTATTGCCAGGGATCTCCACTGCTGGCAGATGAATGTAAACTGGGTGCCTTTTGGCCGGTTTACAAGCTATAACATTGATATTCGGGTAAAATCGAATATCCTGCGGGATTTGAAAGTATCCCGGCGAAGGTCTTTCTTTGACAGCTTTTAGTCCGTAATCCCGCATGATGCACTGGGGTTTGCAGTAGCAATTTTAAAGGTGTGCGTCCGGTTAAACCACGGACCTTTCGATGGGTAAGGTCATACAACGCGGACCGCCTAGTCCCCGGGATAGTTCGGAGGAGGGAATATCCAAGACCTCCACTCCGACGTCTCTCAAGGCGCGATTGGTATGCTTGTTACGACTGTAGGAAATCACCCTCCGGGGGCCGATTGTCAGCACGTTGGCTCCGTCAAACCACTGCTCTCTAAGGGCATAGTCCGGATTGCCATTTCCGGTGTGGATGATCTGAAGATGTGGAATTTCTTTTTCAAGAATGGAAGCCAGGGAGTCTTTCAGTATTGTTTTTTTGATATGAACCTGGTCATTTTCATGCGCTTTGAAGGTATAGACAGCCGTTTGTACCACTGCGTCCAAGGCGTCCGGATAAGTAAGTATCAGGTTTTCGTCCAAAATGGTGAATACGGTATCCAAGTGCATGAAATTCCGCTTTTTTGGAAGCTGGACCATGTATACCCGTTCAATGGTACCTTCACAAATTGCCCGCTTGGCCAAATGGTAAATCGATTTCTCATCGGTTCTTTCCGAATGCCCCACTGCTATGGCTTTTTCGGATAGAATAATCACATCCCCTCCCTCTATGCAGGGGGGATTGCTGTGGTTCTCCAGCGGATATACCGTATGAATTTGATCTCGGAAGAGCTCGTGGTTTTCAAAAATGCTCCGTACCATATTCGCCTCCCGCTGCCGCTCCTCCATTTTCATACTGGAAAACAGTATCCCCCCCGGAGTGATCGCAGCCGTATCACGCTGAAAATATAAGTTGGGACTGGGAGGAATCAAATAAGCAAAATCCATCAACTCTTCCAAGTTCAGCCCGTTGATTTTCCGTTTAGCCTCATGGACCTTCAGACCTGCAATCAGTGCCGTGGCACATTCTGACGTGGAGAGTTTTTCCATCAGATCATCTACCAAGTATCCAAGACGGTATTTTTGCAGCGCCTCAGTAAGTAGCTGACGGAGTAAGACTTTACTCGTTAGGATCTCCATGAGAAGTTCATGGAACAAATAAACTTTGGCACCGGTAGCCTGTGTCAAGAGGCTGCGGAAGTAATCGTGCTCCTTTTGCATCTCCTCCAGATAGGGCACGTCTTCAAAAAGTAGCAAGTGTTTGTTGTAGGGGGTGAGCCGGTCTATTTCCTTTCCCGGTCTATGCATCAATACGGATTTCAAGGTGCCGTATTCAGATTTTATTCGAAGGTCTGTCATGAATCATCTCTTGGTTAATTGCGCAAAAAGTAATTAATATCCGTAATTTCGTAAAAAGAGTACAATTTTGTTATTTATTTTTTAGATTCAGGCAAATTCACGTCAGAATTGACCTGATGTATTTATTAAAACATAGTAAAATTATTATTGAAATACATTAAAAAATATTTGAAATACTTTATTTGTTATTTGAAAATTATTTGGTTTAGGAAAATCTTTTTTTAGAAATGTACTTCCCGAGGTACTAGTTGGATTCGAAATAACTACATTCTAAATTATTCCGGTTTAGGGGTTGAATTTTATATATGCTACTGTACTTAAAAGGCTCTTCCTTCAAATTTTGACACACCACAAAAAAAGGAAGGCATTACCTTCCTTTTTCCAAATCCAAAATATCCCGTATTTTGTTCGCGGCCACCATTTCTTCCTTCAGGCCTTGGTAGTCTTCCGCCGCGATCTTATCCCGGAATCCCTGCATGTGGGCGATGTAAGAATCCATGGCTTCCAGGAGGTTTTTGCGGTTTTCGACAAAAATCGGAGCCCACATAGCGGGTGAACTTTTTGCCAATCGAACTGTAGAGGCAAAGCCGCTGCCAGCCATGTCGAAGATATGTTTTTCATCAGCCGTCTTGTCCAGCACGGTCTTGCCCAACATAAAGGAGGTAACGTGCGAAAGATGGGATACAAAGGCCAAATGCAGGTCATGGTCTTTGGGATCCATAAAGCGGAGCTTCATATTCATCAGTTCAAAAAGCTCATAAGCCATGCCTTTCAGGTGGACATCAGTCCTGTCCATCTCACAGATGATCATGACTTTTCCGTCAAAAAGATCCGGTTCGGCGGCCTTTGGACCGGAATTTTCGGTACCGGCGATAGGGTGAACCGCCAGGTAATTTGCCCGCTTGGGATTGTTGGCAATTTTTTCGCAGATCAGCTCTTTGGTCGATCCGAAGTCAAAGACCAGCGTATTATCTCCCGTGTTTGCCAGTGTTTCTTCCAGCAGTGCGGACAGGGTATCCACCGGCGTTGCCAACACGACCACGTCCGTGTCCGCATCGGGCACTTCTTTGGCTTCAGTGATCATGCCAAGTGCCAGTGCCTGCTCCAAATGCCGCGGGTTTTGATCATATCCAGTAAGCACTAGATCAGGCATTTTGTTCTTTACGATCAAGGCAAAGGATCCACCTAGCAACCCGAGTCCGACAATATGTATTTTTTTCATGGGATATATGAGTTTACGATATATAACTGTTATTCATTTCATTTTTAGCTATCCTCCGATTGGCTTCTTGAATGTCTTCTTCCGACACACAAAGCGAAAAGCGGATATACCCCTCACCCGCACTTCCAAAGATCATCCCGGGGGTGACAAAGATGTGCTTTTCATGGAGTAGGCTATCAACCATCTCCAGGGCATTGATTCCTTCAGGAACTTTGGTCCATACGAACATCCCCCCTGGCTGTTTCAGGATGGTCAATCCCATATTTTCAGCCAACTTCCAGACCAGTTCTCTTCGTCTGGAATAGATGGCATTGTTTTGGTCAAACCATACCCTGTCCAGTTTCAAAGCAGCGACAGCTCCTTCTTGAATTCCGAGGAACATGCCCGAATCCATGTTACTTTTTACCCGGAGTACACCTTGCAAATACTCCTTTTTGCCCGCCAGCATGCCTACCCGCCAACCGGGAATATTAAAGGTCTTGCTAAGTGAGTTCAACTCCATCGCATATTCTCTTGCATCGGGCAGGGATAAAATGCTCATCGGATCCTCATACAAGACGAAACTGTATGGATTGTCATTGACAATGAGGATACGGTGCTTTTTGGCAAAAGCAAGGAGGCGTGCAAACAGGGCTTTGCTTCCCGGGGCACCGGTGGGCATGTGCGGATAATTTACCCACATCAGTTTGACCCGACTCAGGTCCATCTGCTCCAGACTATCCAAATCAGGTTCCCAATTTCGGTCTTCCGTTAGGGTATAATAGACAGGTTTAGCTTTCAGCAACTGGGCAACGGAAGTATAGGTAGGGTATCCGGGATTTGGTATCAGTACCTCATCTCCTTCATCCAAAAAGGCCATGGAAATATGCATGATGCCTTCTTTGGAACCCATCAGGGGCAGTATTTCATTTTCGGGATCCAGCGTGACCCCATAGCTGTTTTTATAGAAATCAGAAAAAGCTGACCTCAGCGCTGGACTTCCGATATAAGATTGATACCCGTGTCCTTTTGGATTATTGGCCGCATCTCTCAATGCTTCTGAGACAGTCGAATGCGGGGGCAAATCAGGGCTGCCGATTCCCATGTTTATAACTTGATGCCCGGCTTCCCGCAGGGCCTGCACTTCTTTTAACTTCGTGGAGAAATAATACTCTCTGACTTCCCCGAGCCGATTGGAAAATCCTTTCATCCTTTTCTGTTTTGATATTCTCCAAAAATTTTGACTAAACCGAAGCTTTCATCAATCAATCCAATGGCCTCTTCGTATCGGTCATAATCTCCGATGAGCGTATCGATAAAGAAAGCATATTCCCATGGCTTGCTGATGACGGGTATGGATTGTATTTTCGTTAGATCCAGATCGTGCTCACTCATCATGGTCAAGAGCTTCGCCAGACCTCCTTTTTGATTGTGGATGGTGATTTTCATGGAGACCTTTGTCGGGATTTCCTTCAAAATAGGTTTTTCCTTTTGGAGAAGAATGAAGCGGGTAAAGTTATTTTGCACGGTTTGAATATTTCCGGCAAGAATTTCCAACCCATAAAAATCCGCAGCTTTGGGGCTGGCAATGGCACCAATGCCCAGTTTTTGCCCATCGGCAATTACTTTGGCTACATAAGCCGTGTCCACGTCATCCACCAGGGTGATGTGGGGATAGTTGGCAAAAAACACCTTGCACTGCAAAACGGCCATGGGGTGGGAACGGACCTCATGGATATCCGCTATCTTTTGTCCCGGCCAAGTCAGCAGATTATGGGATATGGGCAGGTAATACTCGTCAAATACGTAAAGACCATGGCGGTCGATGATGTCGTAATTGGGTAAAATCGCCCCGGCGATGGAGTTTTCTATGGCCATCACTGCGAAGTCCGCCGTTTCATTTTCTACACTTTTAGCTACCTCCTCAAAGGTATGGTACCCGCCAATTGCTATATCTTCTCCAAAATACTGCTGGGCTACCTGATGGTGAAAGGATCCCGGGATGCCCTGTATGGCGATGGTCAATTGTTTCGTTTTCAAGGTCATTTCTTAAAGATAAAGTAAACTGCCAAAACAAGAAAAGCGAAGCCTACCAAGTGGTTCCAGCGAAAGCTTTCGTTTTTGAAAAACAAGAAGGTAAATCCCATAAAGACAACCAAGGTGATGACTTCCTGAATGACTTTTAGCTCAACAAGAGAAAAGGGCCCTCCGTATTCCTTATAACCAAGTCGGTTTGCCGGTACCTGAAAGAAATACTCAAACAAGGCGATTCCCCAACTGATCAGCACAATGGATATCAATCCCAGATTTTCAAACCATTTTAACTCCTTAAATTTCAGGTGACCGTACCAGGCCATGGTCATAAAGGCATTGGAAATCACCAACAGGACAATAGCGTAAAGCCCTTTCATCGTTATGGGAAGGAGGATTAGAAAATCGGCTTATTCTGTAATTTTAGGTACTAGTCCCAACAGGGAACAATGTTTCCAGAAGCTGGGGTATGATTTATTGACTACTTCGGGATCATCGAACGTCACCTCCATCCTTGTCAGTAACGGCATGAATGCCATGGCCATCCGGTGGTCATCGTAGGTGTGAATTTGAGCAGCCGATGGCAGTTCTGTGGAAGGAATCACGGTAAATACCTCATCCTCTTCTTCCTCCAGGCCTGCATTGATTTTTGCCAGTTCCTGTTGCAGGGCATGTATGCGGTCAGTCTCTTTGATTCGTAGGCTTTCCAGTCCGGTGAATTCCACATGTTGTCCAAGTAGTGCGCAGGCGACTGCTACCGTCTGTGCCAAGTCAGGAAAGTGGGTGAAATCTATCCGGTTGATTCCCTCAATGGGTTTCTTGAATAGTTTTACTCCCTGAGCATCAAATTGGCTTTCAACTCCCAGCTTATCCATAATTTCCACAATGCGGGAATCTCCCTGCAGGCTGTTTTGCTTAAGGCCTTTTAGGTAAAGTTCCCCCTCTTGGGCACATGCCAATAAGCTAAACCAATAACTGGCTCCCGACCAGTCGCTTTCCACGGCAAAGGAAGTGGGGACATACGCTTGATGGGGAATTTGGATGACATTTCCCTCAAAGCGGTAGGAAATCCCAAAGGCCTTCATCAATTTAAGCGTCATTTCAATATAAGTTTGCGACCCGATTTTACCAGTAAGCTCCAATGTCAATCCATCCGGAAGCAGTGGGCCGTTCATTAGTAAGGCCGAGATGTATTGGCTGCTTACATCGCCCCGTATTTGGATAATAGAGGAAAGTTGTCTGGCAAACCCTTTTGTTTTTAAGGGAGGATATCCTTCCTTACCCAAGTATTCGATCTCCGCACCCAGCTGCCTTAAGGCATCCACCAATATGCCAATGGGTCTTTCACACATGCGGGGAGTACCTGTAAGTGTTTTATTTAGGTTATTCAATGCTGCATAGGCAGTCAAAAAACGCATGGTGGTACCTGCATCCAACACGTCATACACCTCAGGATCTTCCTCAAGAAGGCGTATCATGGTCTGTGTGTCCCTTGCTTCTGCCAGGTTGGAGAGCTTGTTTTCACCCCGGGTCAGGGCATTTATGATTAAGGCCCGGTTGCTTTCGCTTTTGGACGAAGGGAGTGGAATCTCGACCTTTCCAAAACGGTTTTTACGGGGTAGTGAGATGTTTTTCATGCAGTGAGCTCGTTATAGTAGGTCAGTGATTGAAGTATTTCATCCCGACCCACAGCAATGTTGTATTCACAGTCGCCAATTCTGCGTAGCAAGGAAAAATTCAGGATAGACCCTTCGTTTTTCTTATCCTGAAAGCACAGTTCAATGATAGGTTCAAAATCATCGGAAGGAATTTCCTGCCTTCCATATACCGCAAGAATCATATCCGCTATGATTTTGAGTTCAAAGGGCGACATGCGCAGGAATTTGTTGGAAAGAAAGGCTTCTGCCAACATCCCGATGGCAATGGCTTCTCCGTGTAAAAGGTGCCTGTCAGTATCCAAATACAAAGACTCTATCGCATGGCCGATTGTATGTCCAAAGTTCAGGATTTTACGAGGTCCATCTTCTTTGGGATCTTTTTCTACCACCTCTTTCTTTATGTTTACGGAGACTTCGATGATCGCTTTCCAATCCTGGTTTTGCCAGTCCTTTGACTTGAGGCCTTCGAAGTAATTCGCATTGGCAATCAAACCGTGTTTGATGACTTCTGCATACCCGGAGCGCAATTCGGCTTCGGGAAGCGTTTTGAGAAATTCATCGCAGATAAGTACAGCCTCCGGTTGGTGAAAGATCCCAATATGATTTTTGAAACCCATGAAATCGATGCCCAGTTTTCCACCTACACTTGCATCCACTTGGGAAAGCAGCGTGGTAGGTATATTGATGAAGCGGATACCCCGTTTGTAAGTACTTGCACAAAAACCGCCCATGTCCCCTGTCACTCCTCCTCCCAGGTTGATAATAATGGCTTTGCGGTCGAATGCCTGTTCTGTCATCCACTGCCAGATCTGGACACTGGTATCGAGATTCTTGTGAATTTCACCGGCTTCAAAGGAGAAGATGGTATGTGCTGGCAGGGATGACTGAATGATGGGGTAACAATGTAGGATGGTATGGCTATCGGTAATTACACCCAGTTTCGAGTATTTGCGGGTCTTGAGATACCGTGCCAAATCCTGCGCAATTTGGGCAGAGAATATGATTGTTTCCAATACAGGTTTTTTTTATTTAAAGATAGGGAGATTAAAATTAGACAGTTTTCTTTACAGATACGCCTTCTCTCAATTTTTTCTCCTGTCTTTTTACGGATTCCTCATGGATGCAATAAAGCAATTCTTTCATGAATTTTTCGCTGAGATTTTTTGCTATTCCCTTTTGCGTCCTAGAATCCATCACGGACTTCCAGCGGTCTGCTTGAAATACTGTCAGGTTGTGTTCGCGCTTGTGGTCACCGATTTGGTCGATAATGGAAAACCTCTCTGACAACAAGTCTAATAATTGATCATCAATATGATCCACTGCGTTTCTCAAGTCCTGAAGCCTTTCCAAGGGTTGTTCGGTTTCCAATGGCTTTTTGAAATCGATGCTATCCAGGATTTCTTTGAGTCTTTGGGGAGTTACTTGTTGCTTGGCATCGCTCCAGGCGTTGTCAGGATCGTGATGGGTTTCGATCATCAGGCCGTCAAGTCCGAAATTGATGGCTCGCTGGGCAGTTTCCAATAGACCTGCTCGATTACCTACGATATGGCTTGGGTCATTGATTACTTGCATGCCTGGCCAGATCCGCTTGAGGTGGATGGGCATGGACCAGTTCGGTTTATTCCGGAATTTCTTGTCGTACGCATCGCTGAATCCCCTATGGATTGCGGCCAGTTTATTGATGCCGACTGCCTGTAGGCGTTCCAGCGCACCTCTCCAAAGCTCCAGGTCGGGATTCATGGGGTTTTTTACCATGACGGGGACGTCGACTCCTTTCAACGCTTCGGCAATTTCTTGAACTGCAAATGGGTTTACGGTAGTTCGGGCACCTATCCACAGGACATCTACGCCGTGCTTGAGGGCAGATTCTACGTGGGAAGTATTACCCACTTCGGTTGTAATCGGGATGTTTAGGTGGTGACGTACAATTTCCATCCATTTCAATCCATCCTCACCGATGCCTTCGAAGCTACCCGGCCGGGTCCTAGGTTTCCAGATACCTGCTCTGAAGATGTGGGGAACCGCATTGGCTGCGATCATGTCAAGGCATACCTGTTCGATTTGCTCTGGGGTCTCCGCACTGCAGGGTCCGGCGATGATCAGGTGCTTGGCTTTCAGGCCTAAGCCCCAATCTTGAGTTTGTAAGTGATTTTCCATAATTTTTTTTAATAAAAAAGCCCGACTCTTTCGAACCGGGCTCCTGTGTGTTTTTATCTTTAGTTTGTTATTTCACCAGACAATACGCAGCTCCGATTCGACCCTGGGGACGAAAGTAAAAGTAAAAGAAGCTAAAATAAGTAGCTGCGAAATTTTTCATGTGCCAAATGTAATTGACTCGATTTAAAAATCAAACACTTTTATAAATTTTCTGT
>JBBQXZ010000104.1:0-15416 GCA_038209145.1 Cytophagales bacterium
CTTTATTTCCAAATTATCCACAGCGGCCATTGCGGGGCCGGATTTGAATTTTATTTTACCAACTGGAGTTTGGGAGTTAATATGTAAGCCAAAGATGGCATCCACGTCATCCATAACCCCTTCCTCCACCATTTGCTTGGCACCCCAAGTATCCAGCCCATCCATGCCTTCTTCCGCGGGTTGGAAAATAAACTTGACTGTGCCCTGTAAATCCTCCTGCATGGAGGCCAGTATCTCTGCTACTCCCATCAATATAGCCATGTGGGAATCATGGCCGCAGGCATGGGAAACGCCTACATCCTGACCATTGAAGCTAGTTGTTTGGGTAGATTTGAAAGGCACATCAACCCGTTCTGTTACCGGAAGGGCATCCATATCCGCCCTTAAGGCAACCGTGGGCCCGGGTTTTCCTCCTTTTAATACCCCAACAACTCCTGTCACCGCCACGCCTTCGGTGACCTCCATTCCCAATTGCTGCAGGTGGGCGGCAATGATTGCCGCCGTACGGTTTTCATGATTTCCCAGTTCGGGATGCTCATGAAAATCCCGTCGCCAGGCAATTACCTTGGTTTCCAATGCATCTGCTTGTTGGTTGATGGCCGGCTTAAGCTGGCTTTGCGCCAAAACAAGCTGATCTGGAAGCAGCAATCCAATAGCAAGTAAAAGGAAAATAAATCGAAGAGAATAGGATTGAATAAAAGAGTTCATAGTTGAAAGGTTCTAATCAAGCAACCAATATACCCAGTAAAAGCTATATTCCCAGCAACATTTCAAGATTAAAAAAAGATGTTTTAATCTTTTATTTAGTATCTTTGGAGGCGAAAGCTATGAAAGCAACAACATTGCCGACACGGAGAAAAATAAAAGGGATTGTATTGTTACTGGCTTTGGCTTGCTTATTCTTCAGCTGTGAAAAGCTCGAGGAAAAAGAGGTAGGTCAAGAAGTACGGTCAAGGGTCCGGGACTATATTCGGCCTATCCCTGGAGAGGATGAAGAAATAGCAGCAGATCTAATCAAACTTGGGGAAGTCTTGATTGCCTACTCTGACTGCTACGATTGCCACACCCGGGAAAACAGGTCCAAAGGTCCTTCCTTTCAGGATATTTCCAAACGGTACCCCATCAGGCAGGTGTACATAGACCTTCTGGCCAGAAAAGTAATCAGTGGTGGCACTGGTTCTTGGGGATACCCGATTATGACTCCGCATCCCACTATTTCCATGGAGGATGCACAAATCATGGTCACCTTTATCCTTTCTTTATAGCATAAAAAAAAATGAAAATAGCCTAGGTTTTCGGTTCGTGGGTATGTAAAAACTCCCACCGCTTTCTTACCGGAGTTTGCAAGAAACTTAAAATTCCCACAAGGATCTCCACCTACCCACATCATCATTGATAAATAAAGGATAAATTTCTTGCTCCGTCAAAATTTTTCAGAAAACAATCGAATGAAGCTACCTGACGAAAACCCATTCATTTTTGGTACTTAGGTTATCGGCATATTCGTACCCATCTTGTCTAAAAGTCTTCAGTTGCTCCGGGTCATTGATGCGGCTTTTGATAATCTCATTGGTCATCCTACCCCTGGCTTGTTTCGCAAAAATACCAATGATTTTATAGTCACCGTCTTTGTAATCCTTAAAAACCGGATGAATAATCCTTCCCTCAAGTTTGCTTTGGTCAACCGCTTTGAAATATTCCTGCGAAGCCAGGTTAACCACTATTTCATCGTCTTTGGCCTCATTGATGGCTTTTGCAATCTTACTCCCCCAATAACCGTATAAATCCTTTGCCCTACTGTTTTTAAGTTTAACACCCATTTCCAACCGATAGGGTTGAATAAGGTCCAGGGGCTTCAACAGCCCGTAAAGTCCAGACAGGATACGCAAATGTTTTTGGGCAAACTCAAAATCTTCACTCGAAAATTCGTCGACATCGATTCGTGTGTAAACATCCCCTTTGAATGCCAGCAAGGCCTGTTTGGAGTTTTCGACAGAGAATTCATCCTCAAAACCCTGGTACCTTTTGCGGTTCAACTCCGCCAAATTGTCACTTACGCCCATCAGCTCCTTGATATCACGCACCGACTTTTTTCTCATTATTTTTACCAATCCCCTGATTTCTTTATCAAAGTCCGGTTGTGTGTACTGGTGGAAAATGCTGTCACTAAGATCCAATGTTTTGGATGGAGAAATTAAAGTTATCATGCTCAGTCTATTACTACAATTGCTTTTTTTAAGGTTCTGTCTATGCCCTGTGCTATGTTACTATAATTCACTACTACCGGATAGGTCCCGATAGGGACTTTTTTTCCATTCACAACACCATCCCAGGCACATAGCGATATATTTTCGGAAGGGTTTGATTGTTCACAATAATAAATCAATTCGCCCCATCGGTTGTAAATGTAAACCCCCAGTTTGTTAATGGGTCCTTTGGTATAAATTACAAACCCCCGGTTTGGATCCAGCGGTACGATGGCGTTGGGAAATGAAACATTGACCTCACAGTCTTCGATTACCACAAATTGTGTTTCAAATTCGCAGCCCTGATCATCCCAAACCCGCAAGGTATATGTACCCGGTAGTGTGGGGGTAAACTGACTTTCTGTTGAAAGTACCTCTCCCTCTAAAATCCACTCGAACACCTCGAAAGGTCCTGCCTCCAAATTGGCGAGGTTACCTTCGATCGCACAGATGGTATAGCTGGGTGCCAGCATCGGCGGGAGTGAGGAAGACTGGATAATTTCGATGGTCTCACTGCCTACTTCGCAGCCTGCCTCATTAAAAACCCGTACTTGGTAAATCCCCGGATCAGCTACCTCAACAATTGGATCGGTTTGTCCCTGAATTTCCATAAATTCACCTCCCACTTCACGGTACCAGGCTATTCGGTCCACTCCTGTCAAATCACCGGAAGCGGTAATGGTGGTGAACGTAGCGTCCCCACAGATATTTGGGCTGCTCAGTTCCACTTCCACCAGTTGCTCCACATCGATGATCTCCACAGTTTCCGGATTTGGTAAAGCACAACCTCCCAAGTTACTTATCTCTACGGTATATTCCCCTACAGGCAGCTCAACGGATAGTTCGGCCTGATTAATAAAATCGTCCACAAACCTTTCTCCCCCGGTGAGGCTGATGATTTCATAGCTCCCGGAGGCAGGGCCATTGACAAAGGTAAACACAATGGCTCCAACTGTTACGCCATCTGGTCCACAAACAGGGTCTCTTACATTCAGTTCATACAAGACATCGTCCGGTGGACTTGCATTTTCAATTATCGCAACTTGCGAAGCGGGACAACCCCCAGAATATCCGGTAAAGGTATAGGTACCTGGCTCAAGCCCCCCAAAAAGATGGGTCTCACCAATGGCGAGGTCAAAAATAACCACTCCCGTTTCTCGCAAAACCAGACTGTCCAATGCTGTTATGGCGCTGATTTCAACGAATCCATCCGGGATTTCGCAACTCTCCGCCGGGGAGATTGCCAGTACATCAAAATCTGCCGGGGGACTTACCAACAACGTGGTTGACCTCTCTATCGGGCAGTCACTGTTTAAAGGATCAGCGGTCAGGAAAAAAAGCTCGTACTCGCCAGGCCCGTCCAACCTTCCAGTATTGAGCGTAAGCTGAAGGGTGTCTCTCAGGGTTATTCGATCCGTAGTGCCCATCAACTGGATTGACCATGTACCGTTCACCGGGGTATTGGGAGTGAAAACTACCGTTTCCCCATAACATACTACCTCTTCATCCTGATCAATTTCAAAGTCAAAGGCCGGCCCTACAAACACGGATTTGGAAACCGGACAAGTTTGAAACGTTTCCGTCGTTTCCCCCTCAGGAAGTCGATAAGCCACAGTCACCGTATAGATACTCTCTTCCGTTACCTCCAATATATTCTGGTCACCCACAATTTCACCTGCGGCATTTTCCCATACAAAAATATATTCAGCCAATCTTGGATCTTCCGGATCCACAGCCACCAGTTCCAAAACCGAATCGGCACAAAGAGAAATCTCAGAAGGCAGAATGATCTCCGGGGAATCCAGAACCTCCACTTCTAACCTGAAAACTTCCTCCCACGGTTGACCGCATCTGTCAACTTGGAGTTCTACAGTGAATATACCTACCTCTACAAAGGTGTATTCCAACTCCTGAAAATCTTCACCTCCGTTCAGGAACTGGTCGATGACCTCTCCCGCCTCATTATATATGGTCCAATTGTACAAATCAATGTCAGGCTCTCCTCCTCCTGAAAACAATCCCACAGCTCCCTCTTCCGCACTTAGACAAAGGCGATTCGGACCGGAAAGCGAGGGATCCGGAATACCACTTCCGGATTGCTGCACAAACGACGGCAATCCCAAATTGGTGGTTCCCGGCATCGGATCAACGCCATCCTGATTAAAGGTGCTGGGATTACAGGCCTGACCGGCAAAAACTTGCCCTATCCGATTGGATCCGACAATGGCAGCATATACTTGTCCATCAGGCCCTATTTGCAGCGCACCCAAGTCAAGCCCTTGGGTTTGGGGTACCGGGCTGCGGTTATCCAGGATACACTGCTCTATTTGGGCTTGCGTAGTGGCTGTTTCGAAACAGTCAGGGCAGATCGTTGTCACCGGATTGTTGGGATCACTGTCATCCGTCTGCTCCAAACCCTGTATAAAAAGCTCCTCAATCCCCGGCCCACCATTTCTATAGGAAACATAAACCCTGGAATTGTCAGCAGAAAATTCCAACCCATAGATTTCTCCTTCAGACCCCAAATCCAACAACGCATATACCTCCATCTCCCCGGTGGATTGGTCAAAATCAAATATTTCCAGGCGATTGGTACCTCCGTCGGTGTAGGTTACAGCCAGCTTTGAACCGTCGCTGCTAAACTTCATGCTTCCAACACCCGTCCCAAAATTATGGACACCACCTACCGAATTAAACACGGGTCGTCCCAATCCCTCACCGGACACGGGATACATCCGGAACGTATTGTTACCCATTTCATGAAACACCATCCAGGTAGTGTCTCCCGAGTTCAGGGCAGCGGAATGCTCTGTGCTGGGGCTGAACAGGAAGTTATCTTTGGTAAGAACGTTTCCTATGCCATCGGGATTATCTCCTTTAATATCGACCAAAGAAAACTTCACCTGATTTTCGCCTCCTGAACCTCGTTGGGTGGTGAACAGATAAAACAAGGTTTCATCAGAGGAGACAGGGAGCGCTGTCACACTTTGCGCGGACAAATTGTCCCCGCCAATATTTTCTCCATTTTGCATCGGATCCCCATTCAAGTCCCAAACGGTCTGTCCATCCGTGTAAAACAGGACCTGGCCTGCCTGATCTGAGATCGTGGTGACCCCAGCTGGGATATTTTGCGGATGGGGATTTTGGATTGGACGGGGAGTAGGTGCTTCCGGATCATTGGGGTCCGGGTTGAAATCAAGTCCCGCACCGTCACCAAAATACCAAATGTTGTTGCTTTGGTCTTCCACATCCCACATCTGAATACGAATGCCTGCATACGAATAGCAGGAAGAACCCACCTCCCGAACCAAAACCCAATAGTACCCCGGTCTACAAACTTCATTGGGAGCCTCAGGCCCCCACCCTTCTTCCCGCTTGTTGGACCAGAAATATTCATAGTTGCCACCCTGTCCTCCACCACCCTGTCCACCACCAGGTTGACCGATTCCCGGTTGTCCAATTCCGGGTAGGCCAATTCCAGGTTGTCCTATACCAGGTTGTCCTATGCCAGGCTGACCTCCACCCGGCTGCCCACCCTGGTCTCCTCCGCTCTGTACATCCAAGAGAGGCATCAGATCTATACAGGCTGGATCGCACAAGGTAGTGTCTGCCGGGTTAAACTGCACTTGAAGATCGTTTTCCGTCAACGATATGTTTTGGGTTACTTCACGGGTTTCCCCATCGGCAAAGGTTACTACCAACGAAACAGTTACCTGCTGCTCTGCCGTGGCTTCCCTTGGGAGCAACAAATGTTCTACCGAAAGATCCAACTCTATTTCCTCCCCCTCTTCATCTACTAGAGGAGGTAAAATTTCCCACTGAAAACTCACGGGACGATAATTGCGAGGAGAAATCTCGCTGGTGAGGAGCAATGGATTGTTCATACACGGCATGTCCGGCTCCCAAGTAAACGTTACCTCAGGACCGATGTCAATGGTTGGAGTAAAAACGGTAAAAATTGTCCCACAAAAATCCGTGCCTTCAAAAGGATCTCCCTCTATAATTACCCCTGACATCGCTTCCACATCCGGATTTGTCACCCTTCCGAGTAATTGGGGACCTCCCGTCGTTTCTTCATAAATATAGTACAGCTGGCCGTCAGGCCCAACACGCACATCATAAATCCGGAAAACATCATGTCCCAAGGTCAGGGGAAGTGGGCCCATCTCGGGCTCGGTAACATCATCGTCTCCATTGTCAACGCCGGGATCAGGCTCAGGAACTTCATCCGCTTGCGTGCCGTCTGTGCGAATCCTAAACAATTGATCGCCCTGGGAATAATAAATCAACTGTCCATCAGGGGAAAAAGCGGCCCCATTGATCGGGGACAAACCTCCGGTGCCTTCCAAGGCCAGCGGCTCACCAAAAACTCCAGCTGCACTGTCAAATGGAAGTATCAACAAATCTTCACCGGGAGTCTGCGGAATAATAATGAGTTGTTCGGATTCTTCATCAAATATGAATGCTTTGGGCACAATATCCAAAGGCAAGGACTGCAACAACGTAAATTGGCCTTCCTGATCTTCTATTCTATGCACCAATAAATCACTCCCGTCAAAGTGAATAAGGTAACTCGGCGATAGTGGGGTTTTGATCACAGCAATAGCCCCTTCTGCATTTCCAAAGCTTCCCCCAGGCGAAACAGCACCTGCGGGAGGCTGGTTCATAGGCGCACCCCCTTGCTGGTTCATGTCCACAATATCGTACTCCAATTCCCCGCTTCTATTGATATAAAAAAGGTAAAAACTTCTTTCTCCTCCAAGTGCCAGGTCGTAATCCAACACAGAAATAGCGACTGACTGCCGCTCGGTTTCATCGCCCCCCAACTCGCCGATTATACCCTGAATGGGTTCATTGAGGTAGTTGTAAACCAAAGCTCCGTCTGTATAAAATAGAATTTCACCCGTGATGGGATCAATGGCCATCGCTGTGTTTCCCTTTCCCAGCGTAACACTCCCTGCCAGACTGGCTACACGGGCCCGCCCATCTTTTCCAAAAGACAGGTAGTTATTTTCCCCTCCCTCACAATAGCCAAAAATCCATTCGTTATTATTAAATCCTTGAGAATACCCAGCTTGTGTCCCTACCAAAAATAAGATCAAAATTAATGAAACAAATAATCGTATACTTATGTACTTAGGGTTAGATTTCATAATTTACCGGATGCTTTATATATACTATAAAGACACCAAAACGTTTAATAGCTGTTTAGTTTCCAATTAACGTATAAATCTTTGTTTAAGTCGCAAATCAATCGAGTTTTTTTTATACTGCTTTTGATGGCCGTAACCAACAAAAGCCTTGCTCAGGATCCGCAGTACAGCCAGTACTACGCCGCGCCGTTATTTCTTAATCCGGCATTTGCAGGGTCAGAACTTGCCACCCGGGTGGGAGTCAACTACCGCAGCCAGTGGCCGGGGCTTGATGCGAACTTCAGCACCTTTTCAGCATATGCGGATGGATTCCTTGAAGAATACAATGTCGGTGTCGGCGTTTTGGTAACTAACGATGTGGAAGGTACTGCCGGATTACATTCAACGTCAATTTCAGGCCTCCTTTCCTATGAACTACGGGTAGCAGATGGGGCCTATTTCAGGCCTGGTTTTCAAGCCACGTATATGAGAAGGGACATCGGGTTTTACGAAAACTTGGTTTTTGCCAATCAAATAAATCCGACGAATCCATTTGGCCCCATATTGCCAGGCAATACCCTGGCAGGGTTTGGTGATCCGGTAAATATGGTCTCACTCTCACTTGGTGGTTTGTTTTTCACCGAGAATTTTTGGCTGGGATTTACTACCCACCACATCAATCAACCCAATCAAAGTTTTATAGAATCAGGATCCAGCCATCTACCCATAAAGTATTCCTTCCATACAGGCTACCGCATTTCGCTGGGAAATGGACCCATGCGCCGGGATTTCACCCACATGTACCGCGAGCGGTATTTTACCCCAACAGTCAACTACAAAAGACAGGGACCGTTTGAACAACTGGATGTAGGCGGGTACTTTTATGTAGAACCAATTGTCTTTGGACTCTGGTACCGCGGATTACCCTACAAACCCGTAGAGCAACAAAACAACCGGGATGCCATCGTTCTGATGGTCGGTTTTAACCTCCCCTCAGGTTTAAATGTGGGATATAGCTTCGATTATACCGTTTCCCAGCTGGGCATACAATCCGGAGGTGCACACGAGATAAGTCTTTCCTATATTTTCCCTCACAAGAACCCGGGAGCACCAAGAAAAAGGTCAACCATTCTTCCCTGTCCTAAATTTTAACTCCTCCATTGCAACATGCAACCCATTACAATCCAATACCTTCTGATAGGTATATTAACGTTTAGTTTTGTGTCTTCTAAACTCTTGAGCTGGCTGAATTCCAGTAGGAAACCCGGTCCCTTACCGGAAACCCTTCACAATTACGTCAGTGCTGAAAAACTTCAAAAAGCAACTGATTATAAAAAAACTAACTTTCGGTTTGGGTTGATAACCGGCCTTTTCTCCTTTGTATTGACAGTTGTATTTATTGCAGTTGGCTTTTTTGGTTGGTTAGATGAATTCCTCAGGCATTTTACCGACCACATGCTTTGGCTCCCCATTATCTACATGGGAGTTTTATTGATTGGCTCTGACATATTGAGCATTCCCTTCGACTATTACCATACCTTTGTTATCGAAGAAAAATTCGGATTTAACAAGAGTACGCTAGCTACTTTCTTTACGGATAAATTAAAAGGATACCTGATTTCTATACCTGTTGGAGGCGGTTTGTTGATGGCCTTGTTGGCATTGATCCAATATATCGGTCCTGATTTTTGGTGGCAGTTTTGGATCATAGCGGCAGTGTTCATGATCCTTGTCAATAATTTCTACTCCAGCCTGATATTGCCGCTATTCAATAAACTCTCTCCGCTGGAAGATGGTGAATTGAAGGAAAAGATAATGGGGTATGCCAAATCGGTAGATTTCTCCCTAAACAATGTCTTTGTTATTGATGGAAGCAAACGATCTTCCAAGGCAAATGCTTTCTTCTCCGGCTTTGGAAAACAAAAAAAGGTGGTTCTTTATGATACCCTCATTGACCAACATCAGCCGGACGAACTAGTTGCCGTATTGGCCCATGAAATCGGGCATTATAAAAAGAAACACATCTTGCAGGGAATGGGAATTGGGATTCTTCAGACTGGTTTGATACTTTACATTTTGTCACTGCTCATCTACAGCGAATCACTGAGCCTCGCCCTTGGTGGCTCGCAAGTGGCTATACACTTAAACCTCATTGGCTTTTCCATGTTATTTTCTCCCCTATCCTCCCTGATAGGAATTGCCATGAATTTGCTTAGCCGAAAAAATGAATTTGAAGCAGATGCATTTGCAAGGGAAACCTACGACGGCCAACCCCTGGCCAATGCTTTGAAAACGCTATCTGTCAATAGTCTCTCAGAACTGAACCCGCACCCCTGGTATGTGTTTGTAAATTACTCCCATCCACCGCTACTTCAGCGCCTTAAACGACTTGAGGGGGTTTGACTTTAAGTAAATTCCCGCTACTTTTATGCGGTAAAGAGCTACATGTAAACCCTTCCTATACTATGCCTGCATCTGTCATGACCCAACTTGGGTTTTCCTCCGATTTGTTGAGTTCCGAAGAAAAATCCTTTCTGGATACCCAAGGCTATTTAAATTTGGGCCCGATCCTGTCGGAACAAGAACTTGAATCCATCCGTAGACGGGTCGCTATTTTGATAGCTGAGGAAGGAGAAAAAGCCGGCGTAGAATTGAGAGAATCGGTTTTCGTCCGGAATAAAATAGATGAAGGGGCTGAAAGATTGAGCGATTTGGTAAACAAAGGGTCCGAATTCGATATTTTTTATTCCCATCCCAAGGTTCTGGCAGCCATATCTCATGTATTGGGAAGTAATATCAAGCTTTCCTCACTCAACTACCGTGCAGCCATCCCGGGAGCTGGGCTTCAAAAATTACACGCAGACTATCCGGAACCCGTGCCAGAGCGTGACTACCGGGTCTGCAACTCCATTTGGCTGTTGGATGATTTTTCAGAAAAAAACGGGGCTACACGTATTGTTCCCGGCACCCACCTGCGTCAGCAACTTCCCCAAGATGTGATGGAAAATACCATGGATCCCCATCCGAATGAAATTATTCTGGAGGCTCCCGAGGGCTCTGTGGTCATATTCAATTCCCATGTCTGGCATGGTGGCACAACTAACCGTACAACGCGTTCCCGAAGAGCAATTCACAGTTATTTTTGCCGGCGAGACCAGCCCCAACAAATCACGCAAAAAACCTATATCCTCCGGGAAACTCTTGAACGAATTTCTCCCTCTGCTGCCGAACTTCTTGACATATAAGCATCCTATAAAAAGTCAATATCCACATTGAAAGGGTATTTCATCAGGTATTGAAGAGCTGTTTCTACCTTAAAGGACTGGAAAAGTACCTTGTATAAATTCTCAGTGATTGGTGCCCGTAGATCGGTGCTTTCCAAAAACAACTTAATAAGGCGTACCGTGTTTATGCCTTCTGCCACCTCATCCATGTCAGACACGATGGCGTCCAGTGTTTCTCCCTGTGCCAGTTTGTATCCGACAGTGAAATTTCTCGAAAGGGTGGAATTGCATGTAGTCACCATATCCCCTATGCCGGCCAAACCAATAAAGGACTTGGTACTTCCTCCCATGGCTTTCCCTAAATAAATCATTTCGACCATCCCCCTGGATACCAATAAACCCCTGGCGTTTTCCCCAAGCCCCATTCCCGAAAGTGCCCCGGCGGCGATGGCGATGATGTTTTTTAGTACACCGCTAAGCTCTACGCCGATAATATCTGAATTACCATATACCTGAAAATTATCCCCCCGGAGCAAGCGTTGTCCCTCCAGAATGACCTCATTGTACCGACTTGCCACCACAGTAGCCGCAGGTTGCTTTTGTGCGAGTTCTTTAGCCAAATTAGGCCCCGCCAGGCAACCTACACGTACGACCACGGTCTCGTTCTGGATGACCTCGCTCATGGTACGGAGATTTTCCCGCCCGAGTTTGGTCACATTATCCAGGGTTTTTCCAGGGGGAAGGTTTAAAACCAAACCCTTTGTACCGTGGATCAGGTAATGGTACGGATGCAAAAATGGGGCAAATAACCCCATGACTTCTTTGAATCCACTGGAGGAGATCATTGGAAACAAAGTGTCGCAGCTTTCACTCAGCAGTTGGGGGTCATTCGTTGCTCCGATGTTTGGGGCAAGCGTCCTTCCTTTGGCAGTATGCTGTACATTAATTTCCTCAACGACTTCCAGGTCCCTGGCGTAAACGATAACGCTGTTTTTCTCCGCGAGCAAATTGGCAATCGCAGCTCCAAAGCTGCCAATACCAATCACCCCAACGGATTTTTTATTTGAATAATTTATCGAGCTCATAGCCATCCAGCCTGTTATGGTAGTAGTAAAGGAGGTTCATGTCCTCTGTCACGATTTCATTGTTCTGATTTTTAATCAGGGGCCGTTTGGCATGATACATCCCGACATTTTCCAGGCCATGGGCTATAATACGGTCAATATCAACTTTCAAGTGAGGTGCCATATGGAGTCTTCCCTCCTCTTTAAGCTCATTTATCCGATCAAGAACACGCTGACATTCGGCTCGAAACTGGCTATAGGGTATGGCTATATCCTCCTCCGGTACTTTTAACAAACTGAATAAATTGAGTTTTTTGTTAGCCTTTTTTATTAGGTTGAAGGCAGTAAAAGCAACCAGGTGGCTGCTGAATACCCGGTTTATCTTGTGAAATTCCTCCACAATTCGGCTTCCAAGTGCTTTCGTATATTCTTCTTCCCGTTGTGTATCTACCGTTAGTTTTCCATTGGACATGAAATAATCCCTGCAATCGATGACTCTGCCGTCCTTATCCCGGCTATTGCCATCCTTGTCCACGTAATTACCCATGATATCCATCGCCCTTCCAATGGATACAGAAATATCTGAGCCTTTGGTAAAAAATTTCACCAGAAACCTCGAAATCTTATAGGAGTTGGAAAATTCATCGGACTCCTTATAATAACGCTCCTGTCCTGTAAGGTTGAGGTGGTCGTGAATAAGACTGGGAGCTTCCAGTACGAAATGATAGTTGATTGTCACCGGTACCACGAAAATCTTACCGCCAATGTCTGTAATCCCGTTCTGATAATTTACGCGCTGCGCCTCCATAGCCGAGCTGAGAAGTCCCAATTTAAGGCGTGACTCCAAGTTTCCATTTCTGGATCGAGTACCGCCCGGAAAAAACAAACTGTGGCAGCCAAACTGGATGGCTTCGCTGGAATAGGTCTTTAACGTTTCCAGATAGACCATATTTTTCTTGCGGCGGTCCACTTTGTACGCTCCCAACGCATCCATAAAGTAGGCAAAGATCTGAATATTAAACAGGTTGAGCCCTGCTCCATAGATAAAGGGGGGCAACCCCAATGTGCTGATCGTCCAGCCGATCAAGATACTGTCCAAATTGGAGAAATGGGTGGGCACCATGACGATGGTGCCTTTTGAGGCCAATTCCCTGATCTGATCGGTCTCTCCAATGATCTGAATTTTATCCTGTAAGGTGTACTGGTTACTGAAAAAAGATTTAAACCCTTTAACGCGTGCGGTATTGAGTAAGCGGGAAAAGCCATAGGTGACGATCCTGCGGGTTGCCTTATAATGGGCATGCTTGAAGTTCCCGGTTATCTCCTCCACATACCTCCCGACAATGGACTCCAGGACAGTTGTGTAGGATGCCTTCCGCTCGGCTTCTGTCAGGGTGTTTTCCACCCCAATTCCCAAAAGGCTTGATTTAACTTTGGCCCAAAAAGCCGACTCATCGTCCGGGTCGACCAACCAGGGATTTTGTTTCAGGCGCAGCCTTTCTCGATATAAAACCGTCTCCAATTCTTCCTTCAACAGGTGGGTTTGATTTCCTGTTTGGGTCAGTATTCTTACCACACTGGCATCGGTCACCCGTTTGATAAATTCTTTCCGGCTTTTGCTTAGCTTGACCACTGGCCATTCATCTTTTTTTGGAAGAATGGGCGCGTATTGGTGCTTAATATAGTCGTCCGTCAACTCTTTTTTTATAGGTCTTCGCAAAGATATAGAAAAAGTAATGGATAAATCAGATAGAGAGTGATTCTGAAAGGATACACCCACAAAACTAAACAGGCTCATTGCGATATGAAAATTCTTTTTAAACCTAATAATCAAGTAGCGTGTTTTGTCAATGACTGAATAGGTCGTATAATTGCAGCACCAATCACTCAATGAATCAGGATTTAAAGCAAATACAAGCTCCGATTGCCACTGAGATGGCAGATTTTGAAAAGAAGTTCCGCTCCTTTATGAAAAGTAAAGTGACACTTCTTGACCACATTACCCATTATATCGTAAAGCGAAAAGGGAAGCAAATGCGCCCCATGTTTGTTTTTTTGACCGGTGGGGTTTCCGGTGGGATTTCCGAAGCAACTTACCGGGGTGCGGCTCTGATCGAACTCCTGCATACGGCTACGCTGGTGCATGACGATGTGGTCGATGATGCCAATTATCGCCGGGGTTTTTTCTCCATTAATGCCTTGTGGAAAAATAAGATAGCTGTTCTTGTAGGCGATTATTTACTTTCCAGAGGACTACTTTTAAGTGTAGACAATGGGGATTTTGATTTGTTAAAAATAGTTTCCCATGCCGTCCGCGAAATGAGCGAGGGAGAGTTGCTGCAAATCGCCAAATCCAGAAATTTGGACATCACGGAAGAAGTCTATTACACCATCATCCGCCAAAAAACTGCCAGCCTGATTGCCTCGTGCTGTGAGGTTGGCGCCGCCACAGCAAATGCAGGTACCGCCACCATAGAAAAAATGAGGCTGTTTGGCGAAAAAGTAGGTATGGCTTTCCAGATTAAAGACGATCTTTTTGATTATGGTCGGGATGTAGTGGGAAAACCTGTTGGCATTGACATCAAAGAAAAAAAACTAACCCTTCCGCTAATTCATTCCTTAAACCATGCCTCATGGCTTGAAAAGAAAAAAATTATTTCCCTGATCCGAAATAAAAATGAGGACAAAAAAGCCGTAAACGTAGTCATTGACTTCGTAAAGACTTCGGGAGGCCTTGCTTACTCGGAAGAAATCATGAACAACTTTTACCGGGAAGCCATGCAAATTTTATCCGAATTCCCCGATTCCCCCTACAAAGTCGCTTTGTCAGATTTAGTGAAGTACACGATCGAACGCAAAAAGTAAGGCCTTTACCTTAACAATTACCACCCATGCTGGAAATCTATGGGGAATTCTCCCACTTTGCTTTCATTTGAAGAATTTCTCCTTTGGTCATATCCTATAGATTTTAAGATTATCCCTTACTCGTGCTTGAAATCATGTTTTCACAGGCATTTAGCATTAAAACCCTAGCCTAACTTGATGATTGTCAAGAATTAGAGATAATTATTTTTCTTCAAAAT
Source organism: Cytophagales bacterium (assembly GCA_038209145.1). Taxonomy (GTDB): domain Bacteria; phylum Bacteroidota; class Bacteroidia; order Cytophagales; family Cyclobacteriaceae; genus Lunatibacter. The sequence goes on from JBBQXZ010000104.1 coordinate 14,750, forward strand.
AATTGCAAAGAACGAAATTTTTGGATACTTTTATCAAGAAGTGGTAAAAAGTGGGACATTGTGGTAGATTGTGTTTAAGGATTTACTACTTTTGTATTTACTGAGATTTTTAAAACAAAGGGTATGGGAATTTTCACGGGCGACTATGAGTGCAAGCTTGACGTCAAAGGACGGCTGGTACTTCCTGCAAAACTGAAGGCAGCCCTTCCCGAAAATCCCAGCAACGAACTTTACCTGAGAAAAGGCATCGAGCAATGTTTGATCCTTCGTACCTATTTGGAGGTAAAAAAGGAGTATAGTAAACTCATGAATCTCGATAATACCGATGAAGATGTTAGAAGTTTTCAGCGCGCCTATTTCCGTAGAGAAGTTATTGTGGAAATGGACAGTGCCGGAAGAATTCTTATTCCAAAAGGGCTAATTGCTTATGCCCAGCTAGACGGCGAGGCAACAGTATCAGGTATAGGAGCTAGGATCGAAATATGGAATCCGGCTTTATTGCATGAACAGGATCAACTAACAGAACAAAAGTATAACGTTTGGGACAAAAAATTTCTATCTAAAATTGAATAAATCTCCCTACCATATCCCTGTCATGCTACAGCCCTGCATCGAAGGCCTGTCTATAAACCCTGATGGGGTATACCTCGACTTGACGTTTGGCGGC
>JBBQXZ010000105.1:0-15283 GCA_038209145.1 Cytophagales bacterium
TGCGTACCGATTGCCTTTCTTAATCGCACTCCCCCTCCATCTGTATGATAGGAATAGGCAAGGTAATCAATCCGATTTGTATCTTTATTGATCCAGTATAGAAATTCATCGTCAAAATCCTCTCCCCCACCCTCTTCCGAAAACGCCACTTTTATCACATTATAATCTTTTCCTTCCAAGGTGGATTCTCCTTCAAGCGTTTTAAAAACAGCCGGATCATTCAACCCATATGGTAAAAAAGCAAAATAAGCCACCGAGTTTACTGAGTTGGAAAATGCATTTTTTCGTTCCTCGGTTAAAGTTACCGGGTCTCCGTTGAGGGTCCGCTGAAACCCTTCGTTGTTCAATACATCCCGAATTTGCCCGGTGGAGTCCGAAAACTCCCTCACATATTCAAACTTCCCGGAAGACTTAAAGATTTCATAGGAGATATCCCTAAAATCAAAATAGATCTTTGCGTTTACATATGCTTCACCTCCATGGGATTCGATGGCTTGGTCGATGATCTTTTCGGCCGCGGTTCTGGATTGGCAGGAAGCTGTCAGGATTATGAAGATAGAGATGATAGTCAGGTAAATGAAGTGGCGCATAAGTGGTTCGGAATTAAGTCAGTGAATATACCAATTTTTATCTATTTCCCTGCTTCAAAAAGTTGATTTCAGGTGGTAACTGCGAAAGGAGGTAATACTTACCAAACTATACCCCACAGCCAACATGGCGTGAAAGAGAAGCATCTCATAGGTTTGGGTGTAAATGGAAAACCCCACAATAGCACTGAATACCACAGCGAATACGGCTTCCGCATACGTAGTAGCAGGTATATGAACGGAATGGTAAATGTTGCTTTGCCACCCTGATTTTTCTTGGGACAGGTTGTACTTTGGCGTACGTATGAAAGGAGATTTCTTCCCCGTCAACCCCTCCCAGACTGCCTGGGCATTGTGCAGGGCCAAGCCCATGGAGACGGATAGAAACAAGGGCAATTCCCAGATAAAACGCCCCACCCCCCGCCATGAATAGCGAAGCAAACTCAGGTTAGCCACGAAATAAACCAACGCAATCACCACAAATCCGAGCAGGAAAACAGCCGCTAACTGAAAATAGCTGTCCGGAATCCAACCCTGGTAAAAAGCCCACCAGACGGGAATGCTGCTTAGACTTACCGTCAGGACGGCAATGAAGATAACCGCATTTAACAAATGCGCGGTTGCGTGAAACTTCACGCGTAATGGCAGGGGTTTTCTCCACACATCCAGCAGGTGCTTTGAAGCGCATTCCGCCCCTCCCTTGGTCCAACGGAACTGCTGGGATTTGATGGCCGACATCACTGGGGGCAATTCCGCAGGGGAATGAATATCGGGGCGATAAACAAACTTCCATCCCCGCTGTTGGGCCCGGTAGCTGAGGTCTAAGTCTTCTGTCAGCGTGTCGTCCTGCCAGTTGCCGGCGTCCAGGATACAGGTTTTCCTCCATATGCCTCCCGTTCCGTTGAAGTTGATAAAGGCCTGCTGTTGATTTCTACCCATCTGCTCCACCATAAAATGGGCATCGAGGGCAAAAGCCTGCAGCCGGGTAAGTACGGAATAGTTTTCATTTAAATGTGTCCAACGGGTTTGAACCATGCCGGTCTTTTCATCCCGAAAATGGCCCACCGTACGCAACAAAAAATCAGGATCCGGTACAAAATCCGCATCAAATATGGCGATGAGTTCCCCGCTTGCTTGCGCCAATCCTTCCTTGAGCGCGCCGGCTTTAAAACCTTTACGCTCTTCCCTGTGGATGTAACGGAAATTCACCTCGGGAAACTTGGCGATATTTTCCCGGATCAAGTCACCAGTCTCATCCGTGCTGTCATCCAATAATTGGATTTCAAGCTTTTCTCCGGGATAGCGAAGCTTGGCCACAGCCTCAATCAGCCGGGCAACGACATATTTTTCGTTGTAGACAGGTAACTGAACTGTCACCAAAGGTAGATCATTTGTATCCAGCGACTCTGGGGATTTCGACCATTTTTTAAATCTAAAAAAATGAACCAACAGGTGTGCCTGAGCCATGCTATAAAAGAGCACAAATACCATGGCCATAACATAAACACCCAAAAAGAAGTAGGTAACAACCATTAATTTTTTAATGAAATGGATTTATTTCCAATAATTATCGGCATGTCATTTAATCGCCCGGCCTCTTCCCCATTCTCCAACTTCAACACACCGCGCGGACATACTGCCGAACATACCCCACACCCCACGCAAGAAGAACGGACGATGTTTTGACCCCGTTGGGCATACCAGCGAACGTCTATGCCCATCTCACAATAGGTGGAGCAGTTGCCGCAGGAAATGCACTGCCCACCATTGGTGGTAATCCGAAAGCGGGACTTAAACCGCTGCACCAATCCCAGGTAAGCCGCCAACGGGCAGCCAAACCGACACCAGACCCTGTTTCCCATAAAGGGATAAAATCCGGTACCAATAACCCCGGCAAATATGGAGCCGATCATAAAGCCATAAATGGAATGTACCTGATTGGTGGCGTCACCCAGGAGGCCGAAACCCATAAAGTAATTGGCTATTGTCATGACCGTCATTACAACCGCAAAGACCAACACCCCATGTACCAAATAACGTTCCACATTCCAGGCTTTCAGGCTTTTGTCGGACAATTGCCGGTAAGGATCTCCCAGCGTTTCCGCAAGTCCCCCACAGCCGCATACCCAGGAGCAATACCACCTTTTGCCGTAAAAATAAGTGAATATAGGTACACCCAATACAATCAGGATTATTCCCCAGATCAGCATAAACATCCCCAAGGCTCCCGAACTTACCATTCCATCAATTCGGTATTCGAAGAAAAAAGAATAATCCAGCGGCCAAATATTCTTGAAATCATGCCAGGGCATGTTAAACAAGACCATGATCTCCGGAAGCAAAAAAGCAAAGGACAACTGAAAAAACATCACCGAAGCAGTCCGGATGGTTTGATAGGTATTTCCTTTGTATTTGCGAAACATGCGTACGCCCATCACCACGATGGCAAGGGTATAGATAAGCCCATATAAAAACCACTGACTGGCAGGACTACCCGATAAGCCCATGCTGAGGGGATTAACCATGAGCACCAGATTGGTCAAGTAGGCCGGAAACCAATACAGGATAATGTAAAAAAGAATCAGGTAGGTTCCTGTGATGATACCCAAAACCCCACGGGATTTCATCGAGGAGAAATATATGCCGTCATTTTTAATCCCATCGTTTTCATTCCGGTACAACGGAAAGATGTACATCAGCCCTCCTACCACTGCCAAGACGATGGATATCAGCAGAAAAAAATAGGGCCGTTCATTTACCGGTCCCAAGGAGGACGCCTTGGTCAAGGCAAAGGTATAATCATCATAAATGACATTATCCCATTCCTCCTTCTCCTTCAGCTCTTCATTGTATACGTTGAAGTGTTCGTTAAAGTCACCAATAAAGGTAAAATTGGAGGAATAGGTGTGTCCATACATCGGAGCTAGAATCTCCACCAGTTGCTCCTCGTGGATGTCTTTGACGTTATCCCTGACGGTAGCTTCTTCCAAGCGATAGTCCCCTATAAACGGTATAATGGAAAAGGCCAAAAGCCCAAGGAGAAAAATTGCGATTCCGAATTGTTGTATATTTTTCATGCTCTTGAACCAATTAAACGGTGGAAAAAGGAGGTTTTTTGACGTGAAATGGTCTTGCCTGTTTTTTCGTTGAAAGCACCCAATACTTCCTGGATGTGGTTTTGGAAAAATTCAGGGTTGAAGTTTGACTTGTCCAACTTCTCCATCACATACTCCAAGGTCCTTCCCTCAGAAATAGCAGCATCAAAAAAGACATGCCTCAACCTCCACCCCAAGGCGTTTACTCCGAGAATTTTTTGTGTTGCTTGTTCATAAACAAACCGAATTGCGGATTTGCCCGTATTGTCCTCCCAATATAAACTGTCTGTACCGGAATCCAGGACGGGCGTAACCTGCCCGTAAGTCTGGTATTCGATATCCATAAACTTGGCCGAGTTAAACCAGACTCCCGGTCGATAAGGAACGGGGGTACCAGAGGTCAGGTTGTGCGCCAATGTTTCCCCATGCATGCGTCCGGTGTACCACACCTGTTCGATGGATTTTCTATCCAAAGCAGGAGCCTCCCGAAATTCAGCACAATCGCCTATGGCATAAACATCCGGCATATTGGTCTTGAAATATCCATCTACCAAAATCCCCCGATTTAGGTCCAAGGTACTTTTGGCAACCGTATTTAGCTGTTCATTATTTTTTTTGAGAAAATCAATATTAGGCCGTACGCCTACGGTCAATCCGACAAACTCGCAGGGGATTTCTTCGCCGGAAGCTGTCCTTACACCCCTGACCCTACCCAAGTCGTCCGGAAGAATTTCGGCCAGCTCGGTTTCCAGCCGCAAGTCAATGTGGTGGGTACGGATATGTCGGTTGATCAGTTGGGCTTCTTCCTTGGGGAGGACGTTGTCCCAAAAATTCACCTCCCGGACTAAAAATGTAACCGGGATGTCCCGGCTGCGGAACATTTCTGCCATTTCAATCCCTATCAAGCCTCCCCCCACCACGACTGCACGTCGGATATGAGGTGTGTTTTTTTCCATTTTTTCCAAATCCTGCATGGAATACAAGCCTTGCACGCCCTCCAAGTCCTGACCCGGCCAGCCGAAGGTATTGGGTTTGGATCCTGTTGCCAAGATCAGCGAATCATAAGACAGTCGCTTCTCTTCGGCAAGAACCAATTCTTTGGAGTCGAAATCCACTTCACTTACCCAGGCCTTTTTCAGGGAGATCCGGTTCTTTTCCCAGAACCAGTCCTCATACGGCTTTGTATGCTCGTACTTCATGTGTCCCATATAGATATACATCAGGGCGGTACGGGCGAAAAAATGCTCCGTTTCTCCGGAAATGATCAAGATTTCGGCGTGTTCGTCCTTTTTCCGAATGTGGCGGGCACAAGTGACTCCGGAAATTCCGTTGCCAATAATGACAATCTTTCTAGGGGATTTATTCATTCAGCGACCAGTCGTAAGGAAGATGGGAAATTTTTGCATTGGGATTTATTTTTACCCGAGTGTATTTATTGAGATACTCAATTAACGATACATTTTTGGTAAAATCACCTTTAAACCAGGAAAAAATCTTGGAAACTTCTATTTTATCCGGTTCTATTTTATTTTGCTTGGGATCATTGATAAAACCAACCGCCACCTTATTCAGTTGAACCTCCAGTTTTCCGGGCGTAAAGGCTTCATTTAAGAGCGGTGGGCAGGAAAAGGAGGCGCAGTTGATGGCGAAATGAATGCGGGGCTCTTCAAATTCCTTACGGAGAATCTTATGCTCAATTTCATCCAGGGATGCATCTTCACCTCCAATCTGAAAAAACTTCAAGTGCCAAATGGTATTTACCAGAGGAATATTGAGCGTTGGCTTCAGGTCCTGAATGCTTGAGACAGGGTAGTTGTCTATAATCAACTTAATGGTAAAGGCATTGTAGGCATTGATCCAATAGGCCAGTTGCTCCTCCCGGGACCAACTTGAGCGGTCGGGTGCTTGGACGCTTAGCTTGTCAAGGTATTTCTGAAATATTTCCCTGTCCGAAATAAAGCCCGTGTATTTTACCTTTCCGTCTGTTCCCACATATTTTTTAAGTAATCCATCAAAAATCTCATGGGAGGGGGGCATGGATTTATTTTGTCCCAAACTGGAACCCTGACAGGATATCGTCAAAGTGAAAAAGCTGAACACAAATAAATAGGTGGCAAAATTTCCTGAGGGATGGATCATTTTTAGGGATTTATAAAATTAGATTTGACTAACTATTAGACGAAATCGATCAAACTCCTGACAAATTAACAGGAAATTTAATAAATTTTTTCTCCCTGATTTAACCAAATGCCCCAGGTGCGGCTATAGGCGTGGACTTTGGTGGTCTCCTTCTGCCCGGTATACACCGGTTTTCCTTGGTTTACCCAATGAAAAATGCCGCCATATAAATTATATACTTCCCGATATCCCGCGTCAGCGAGCCTTTTACCAATGTCCTGACTTCTGGCACCTATGGAGCAATACACCACGATGGGTTGAGATTTTGGGATATCCTTCAAGGTGCCCAGGTCAAAGGCATCATAACCTACAAACTTAGCGCCTTTCAAGTGGCTGACGGCAAATTCTTCCGGCTCCCGGGTGTCCAACAAAACGGCCTTATTCAGGAGGTCCTTTTGTTCGGGATAAACGAGTGGGAAATTTTTGTCGTAATACGTACTTAGTAGCGTTTTATACGCCAGGCTTTGGCCAAAAAGCATCCCTTTTGCAAACATACAGCACAATAACGTAAAAAGAATTATTTTGGATTTCATAAGCGGGTAACACCTGTGGGAAAAAAATAGTTTATTGCCTCTTGGAAAGTGCTTCTTCCAATTATAATCATCCAATGTAGGACTTTCTACCTTGATTCAGGTAATGCAGATATGCCCGGTTTGCATCAAACAGATCATCCAGATTTCGGTTCCACAGGAACATTTTCCGCTTCCTTGTGTTATCTTGCGAATCTGAATCCACCTTTTGCCCAACAAAGGCAATTATTTTTATTTTCAAACCACTCTTATGTCCAAATTAGCCCCCTCAGACAGATTTATTGATTTGTCAGATTATGGAAGGCCACTTGCCAGCTACGCTGCGGAAAAACTCAAGCACAGCTCCATCACCCCCATTCACCTCACCTATCTTTTCGGAGTTTCCGGCTTATTGGCCATTTATTTCCTGCTTTCCGGATATTTTGTAATTGCGGCCATTTTTTTATTGCTGAAGTCGGTTATAGATGCGGCAGATGGCGAATTGTCCCGGGTCAAAAATACCCCCTCCCACAGTGGACGGTATCTGGACAGCATTTTTGACATGGTTTTGAACCTGCTTATACTCTTCGCAATATGCCATTATACATCAGAAAGCCTTTTTGTTGCGTTTGCAGCCTTTGTTGCCGTTCAGCTGCAAGGCACACTCTATAATTATTATTATGTCATACTTCGTAGCAAATCCAAAGGGGCAGATGGAACCAGTAAGATTTTTGAGCGGAAGCCACCGCGTGCTTTGCCGGGAGAAAACCAATCGACGGTGAACCTATACTTCTGGATTTTTTACTTTCTTTATGGAGCCTTTGATCGGTTGGTATTTTGGATGGACCCGGGGGCATTAAAAGCCCAGTCCCTTCCAAACTGGTTTATGACCATGATATCTATATATGGCTTGGGATTTCAACTGTTGCTTGTTGCCATCTTGCTCTCAGCACACCTGATTGGGTATATCATTCCTTTTTTTATCGGGTATTCGGTCCTGTTTTTGGTGTTTATACCTATACGAATAGGCTGGAGCCGAATGCTAAGGGAACATTGGGTGTAGTAGCAGAAAATGCACTAAGCCGAACCTACAAATGAATATTTATAATTAAGTTTGAGAAAAAGAGAGAAATGATCGTTGAGCGAAAAAATAATGAAATACTTCGCAACGGAAAGCGGTAAAAGCAGACCCCAAATGTGAAACCGTTGGAAGACACAGTAGATTAATACCTAGTAGCACTGGGTTTTGCAACGGCAACACCATAAAAAAGAACCCAATGGCAAAGAATAAAACGATCATTGTAAAAGGAGTTCAAATATCCATACTTCAAAAAGACGCAATCGACTTTATTTCCCTGACTGATTTGGTGAAAGGTTTTGATGATCATGACATGAATTACTGTTAAATGAGAAACCGAAACACCTTAGCGTTTTCAGGAATATGGGAGGAAATGAATAATTCGGATTAAAAGGTAACGAATTCGTAGAAGTATTCCGAGGAGATTAAAAATCAATAAAATCAAGGGGTATAATGTCTCTCCGTTATTTAATAATGGTGAATCAAAACGTATTTTAAACACTTATTAAAGAAGTTCTCCAGAAAAAGCCTGGAAAACTTGGCTATGAATTATTGGAAAATGAATTGCTATTCAATAAAATTACAGTTCTTGGGAAAACAATTGGCTAAGAGGAAATAGGAACAACCAGCAAAAATCTCGGAGGTGTTGAAGAATTTTATCCCTATGATTTAGATCCATTAATGCTTTATAACCATAGTGAGCCGGATGATGAAAAAAACATAATTGTAGGCATGCAAATACGTTCTACTAGGCTGAAAGCAGGTTTAACGCACGAGCAATTGGCTATCGAAAATGGGAGAAGCAAGCATTATATTTCCTGATTGGAGAACAATAAATCAGATATTGAATTATTGACATTAAAGAAAATTGTCGAAGCAGGTTTAGGTAAAAACTTAGCCATTCAAATAAGTGACAGGCTTTGGCCAAAACGATATCCTTGGTAGGCTTTGCGGTTCCTGACACGTGGATTACGATTCACCAGGCAAAGGGCAGGAGGTAACACATTCCTTTATTTTGCCGGAATTCTTCGGCATAAGTCCCAACCCTCGGAATAATTTGGTGTCTTCAATGGCAGGTACCCATGCCGAAACACACAGGCTGGGTGGACATTAAAACAAGTAAAGCACTCTAAAGGAACAAATGCCTCAAAGCATGCGAATTTTAGCATTATCCAAGTAATGGACGACCTTCATAAATGAGGTGGCAACGGGAAAGGTGAAAGTAAAATGATGAAATACTTTCTAAATAGCGCCAATGGTTGTTAATTTGCGTTAACAGTTCCCATGTTGCATCCCGTGAGATCTGCTCCCGGGTCTCAACACAAGTAGCAGAATTAATCTTTGATACAGTTCCCATGTTGCATCCCGTGAGATCTGCTCCCGGGTCTTCTTTTTAAATAGGCCTATTAGACAAATATATTTGTTTAATAACCGACTGAAATGGCCAAACCCCGATTTCTCAACAGCACATTTTTTCAAGCCGTACCAGCGCTTGTTATATGATATTGACCTAATGCCAAATTACTATAATCACCTTGGGCACTTCAAATTATTAATGATCCGTTTGGAGCTGCAATCTTATAGTCCAGCGTTTCCGTAGATTCAGGAACAAATAAGTGGGAATAACAGGAATCTATTTCTTCCGGGATTGTAAAAGTCACATATTCCTGCTTTTCTGGCACATAGTTGTTTGCTTTTCCATGGGTAATTCCTTCTTCGTCTGTTATCACCAGAGAATATGTGTCGGGCGGAACCACTATTCGGACGTTTCTTCGGTTTTAAAATATTTGCTCGTATTTTTGACCGTCAGACAGATTTATCAGCGAATAGGTAGTGCCTTGTATAATTTGCTTAAACCCTGTGTCAATGTTCCCACAGCACTCCATCAGTATCAAAGCTCTCACATCTCCCCTACGCTCCGATTTCAGTCGAAGGCTATGTTTCTATCATATCCCAATTCCCTATTGCCTATCTATCGTAGAATGTCCACAAGGCAACGATTCATCTAAAATGACTGTATAAACAACGAATTATATTGCCTTAACTGATCCACCAATCGGGGAGTACCCAAGCGGTACTTTCGGGCCACCACGTCTTCATTGTTATAGGTATACTCCCAACGAAACTCTTCCGTAGTCCGTAACTCAACTTTTTTGCCCCTCAAAACCTTCCCCGGAAACAAGGGGAAAGCGACCTGAAAGCCGGCCGTTGAACCCGACTGTGTCAAGGCTGCGTGGAAGCCCACTTCCACGGTGCCGAACTGCTTTATCAGATCTCCCCTTACCCCACAGTCGCGGAATAAAAACTGTCCACCACTAAGCCGCACCGACAGGTTTTCAACTGGCAGGCGGTACTCCAGATCCAGTATCAGGGAAAGATCTTCCGGAGTTTCCGTATAGATGGAGCCGGGGGGGAGAAAATAATAACCCGTATACCCTGACTCAAGGCCAACGCTCCACTTCTTGTCCAGCCGTGCATACCGGTATTGCAGGTCTAACCCATACCTGTCAGTGTGAAAAAGGCCTCCAGTCAGAGATAGAAAGTGGGACGGCCGCAGCTCCACGAAGTAATGCAGGTGGGTCGGAGCTACCCGAATATTCATTTCTTGCTGATCCAGCGAGTTTTCCAAAGGAAACAGCACTCCGGACTGGAGGCTAAGCCCAGGCAACAAGTAAATCCGGGTATCCAGAATTACATTGGTCTTGGTCTGAAATGGCTGATCGAAATTGCCAAAGCGGGCCGAAAAATCAGGCATAATCCGCAATTGAAACCGGTACCCGCGGGCGAGGTTATTCCTTGCTTTAAAGCTCTCCCGCTCTTCATTTTCCAAGGGCCTATATCGCAAGTCATTTCCTTCATACACCCCCATTGGGCGATTGTGGTAGAGGGGAATCCAGACCACATGCCGGGACTCATCAGCTACCAACCCTGCATAGGTCAAGCTGTGATAGGGACTGCGAAAAGGGCGGTGCTCGAAGAAGATGGTTACAGTATCCGCCGCTTCAAGCACATGCACCTGCTCAAAGCCAGCATCCCACAGCTTTTCTGCCATCTCCTGCGCCTGCAGCGTACCCAATACCCAATAAAGGACCAATATTGCCCAGCTACTTCTTTTTGACATATCTCCTTAGTTCAAAAGGCGCAAAATCAAGCGGAAAACGCACCGATGAAGTGATCCCGAATTCTTTGTTGTCGATTAAATTTCCCTGTATGTAAATGCGCTCCTTCCACTGTAAGAACATGCCTGTGTTGATTTTTTGGCTGTCATGCTCCACCATCACCCCTAAAAACTCCCAAGGTTGCCATTGAAGGGAGCCAAAGAATCCGTTTAGGTAATTATTTCCCACGGAGGTTTTTCGGGTAATTGTCTTATAAGAGCCAATCTTTGTCTTTGAAGTCCGGTAAAAGTACGGTGAGGAATAGCCACCGCTTATCCGCAGGGTTCCAGCCCCCCCCAGGACTATATTTTTTGTTGCTACCAACAAATCTTGGGAAAGATAGGTGGATACACCCTCTGGCGGGGTAAGCACCAGCACTAGCGAAGGCAAAAGCCTTCTTTCTTTGAGCAAATGGATCCGTACATCGATATGGCGGTCACCCACCCCAATGCGGTCAGCAAGTTCAGGCTTTCGGGTAAAATTGATATTTACTTCAAGAAAAGCGGTGAGTGGAACCCGTACCCCGTATATATGCTCAGGTCCAACCTGCCTGCCCATAAAATTATTGATAGAATAGCTTTCGGGAAGGATTCCAAAACTCACCCCCACCTGCCTCAGGGTGTCCCACTGAGCGGAAGGCGTCAGCACATGCCCGGGTTTTCCCACAACATTTACCTGGCCGGAAGCAGGCAATTCTACCCCAACCCATAGGGAGAACATAAGGACAAAATAAACAAATTGCTTCATAAAAATACCGCCACAGAGCATTCTATGACGGTATAAAAGGTTATAGTAGTTATTTCAAAAAAAACACAGGTAAGAAAATTCATTTACACTGGAATTCCCTACCGAAATCCATCAATAAAAATCGGCAAACTTATATCGGAGGCTTAATCCGATTTCCAAGCCCTGAAGAGACACGTTTCGAGTTACCGAAGGGGCTCCAAACTCAGGGGTGAAGGTTTTATCGTAGCTGCCTGTATTGTATCGGCCTTCAAGGACAAGGGAAAAGATTTCATTCAGCATGTATTCTGCTCCCAATTTTCCATAAAACCCATAATCATTGCCGTTAAAGGCTCTAGAAGGCACATCACCTTCCCCACCGGTGACACTACGTTCGGCCTTGTTTTGGATAAAATAGCGGTTCACACCCGCTCCCGCAAACACATGCAATTCATCGGGGACCAAATCATTGTACGCATAGTACATCCCAACAGTCAGCGGAATTACTATTTGCTTGATAGATTCGTTGATACGAAGACCGCCGCTAAGCACCTGCTCTCCGGTAAAGTTTGCGGACCAAATCCCAACTCTGCCATCCACACCCAAACCCTCATACAGAGATATTCCGGCAGACAAGAAAGGCATAACCCCACCCTGACTAAAGTCTACGTCACCGGGATAATTGGGCAGAAAGCTGCGCTCGTCCGCCCCTGAATACGACCTGTTCCAATACGATACTCCCAAACCCAAATGGTCAAAAGTTACCTGAGCCACTGATGGCAGTGCCATCATGAATAGTATCCCCAGGGTCAATCCAAAAATTCTGCTTGTATTTTTCATCGCTTTTTTAGTTTCCTGTTCCTTGGTTATGACATGCGTTTAGTGCGGCTTGCAACAGGCTGTTGGCATTGGCCAATGCCGCGTTGTAGTTTGCCTCAATGATGGATCTTACCAGATTCCGCCGCAACAAGGCATTGGTAGTCTCCTGCATAGATGCGATTTGATTGGCTCTTAAAGATAAGGTATACATTTGACCGTACTGATTCCTCAGGTTAACCAGGTACAGAAAGGCATACCAGCGATAATAATTCGCCCATACCGGATTAAACCGGGCAGTATTATTGGCTGCGGCCAACAACAGGTTACCATATAAAATACCGGATTGCAATTGGGTTTGATACCTGATAAAGGCCGCTGCGTTTCTCGTCACCAGTCGCTGCTGAGCGGCAGCCAATCTATTTTGATAATTTGTCTCGGTAGTTGCCAATTGGGCGGTACGGGAGATTTCAAGACGTTCTACTGCTCGATTATAAGCAGCCCTTGCCTCATCCGCACACGGACCAACCAGGGTGGCGGTACGCAGATTTTCCAACATGAGATTCTTCTCATAGGCGGAAGCAAAGTCCTTGCGACCGGCAGGATCCTCTGTCAAGCCCGGCGGGATAATGATTGAGGAAAACAAAAACCCAATATCGGTACTGCCGATTGCATCTTGAATCAAAGCCAGCAGATCTGGATCAAGTTCAGCATCTTCATCGAACAGGGCCAGGATATCTGCCTCCGTAAGTCCTTCTGCGAGTTCTTTTAGTTCTTTCGAAATGCCCTCAGGCTGATTCTCAACAAAAGCAGCAATACTTTCCAATAACGTTACGCTAAGGGCATCCACATCCGCTTCACTCTCCGCTGCTCTCAAGTCATCCAATAGCGCTTGTGCCTCGGGCGGATCGGCAATCTCCGGATACTCAGGCTCCACGATTACCAGGTCAGGATCCGGAACAGCCGGTAATTCTCCAATACCCTCAAACTCCTCACTGACAAACTGGTAGGGCTGAATATACTCAAGTTCCTGCGTCCCACAACGCACAAATGACAGTGCCATAAAGGATAAAAAGGCAATCCTTAAAAGGCCTTCGAGCAGATGTGATTTTTTGTTAAAGTTCATTAGTCTAAAATTTACACATGTAGTTGAAAAGATGTCTGTTAATAAAATATAGCTATTCGTTGAAATAAAGCGTGCCATAACAATCTAAAGCATAAAAATAAAAAGAAAAATAGTAATAAAAAATTATTTTTTTCCACATCCTAAAAAATTTAATCCAAAATGCAGCAATTTTTTTTATGAGAGATTTTTATGTGTGTTCAAAATACGTTTTTAATAATTCAAATTTTTTTTAAGTATATTTATTTTGACAATGCATAAAACTTGCATAATTACTCTTATTGAGGGTAACATTCTTGAGGTAAAACCTACACAGTGATAATTCTATCAAAAAACCTTGATGTGGCCTTAAAAATTATTCTTTTATAATTGTTTTATTACAATAAATTTTATAACTTAAATGTTTTCGTTTTGGTAACGCCCTCCCTAAATTCAATTTCCTTTTCAGCCAACAATCTATTAATCACGCTTCTCCTATCTTGCGCTTCCATCACCATATTTGCAAAGGAAAGAAACCAAACAGAAAAAATCATCCAACAACTTATCATCGATTCCTTTGAGGAAATTTGATCCGGGCGGTCACCGGATAAAATTACCCACTACTACACCGAAGGCTTCCTGCTGCTGGTAGCCGGAGAAGTGTGGGACAATAACAAAATCGCCCAGAGATTCGAAAAATCACCCGCCAAAAACAAAAAAGTACCTGTTCGGACCAATTGCTTCGATTTTATTGCAGTCAAAATCTTGGGAAATAGCGCGTGGATTGCATACCACAATAATGTGGAATTTTTGGTGGAGGGTAAAGTGACACGTAAAATGCACTGGTTGGAAAGTGCTACCGAGGTAAAAAATGAGATAGGGTGGAAGCTCGACATGTTGCATTCCACCCCCATTAGGTAAATGTATTGAACTGTTCAGATGACCATTAACTACATTGTCCGAGCAGGGCATAAATGATGACAAAAACAACGATGGTCCCCAGGCATCCTCCGCCCAATTTGCTAGCTCCGTAACCAGCGATTAATCCTTTGAATATACTGTTCATAATAGACGATTGATATTTAAATTTAGGTATGCAATCAATATTCCATACTTCATGCCAACAAATGCATGCTCTGGATTAAGAACTAAACCAACCAAAATTAAAACAGGTAACAAACCAGTTACGTCTTATTTTCCTTCAGGCGCATACCCAAGACTTTGGCAGATGCGCAATTTTCTCCCCATATCAGGGAAAGTATTTCTGAATAAAAAATAATGGTTAATGGTTAATGGTTAATGGTTAATGGTTAATGATTAATGGTTAATGGTTAATGGTTAATTCATCGTCAAATTGACAGTGCCTGAAATACATTGACTGGTTTTAAGTAGTATTTGAAACCTAAATTAATAGAAAGATGGCAAACCCTCTACAGTTCAAAATGAGTATATCCCAGCGGAGGATAAGGCACTTCAGTGATTCTTTCAAATGCGAAAAGGTCATGGAAATTGAGTCCGGACAGCTCTAAATTTGTGAACTTGTAAAAAAATATGAAGTCTCCCCAACTTCTGTTGACAGATGGATTAACAAATTCGGAACCATGAAAAAGAAAAAGCCCTGCAAACTTATAGTGGAATCGGATAGCGATACTAAAAAAATGCTTGAGCCTTAAAAGAGATTCGCCGAGCTGGAGCGGATTGTGGGCCAAAAACAGATCCTAGTCGACTTCAAGGACAAGATGATTCAACTTGCCGAGGAGAACTATAAAGCTGATAAAAAAAACTTTTCTACCCAACAGTCCCCTTCTACTGGGAAAACAGAGAAGAAATACCCGCAATCCGCAAACATGCTATAAGGCAGTAGGTTCAAAGCAAGGCTTTCACGGCTATCTGAACCGTGATCTTGCCAGGAATGACAACGGACAGCAGGTTTTAAAGCTTGTTGCCGGAATCCGTAAAGACCACCCAGACATGGGGCTTCGTGAGATGTATCACCTCATCCAGCCGAAGTGGATGGGCAGGGATACATTCGAGGCA
>JBBQXZ010000106.1:0-15234 GCA_038209145.1 Cytophagales bacterium
AGGGATTTATTGAGTAATCAGGCCAATGAATTAGGCATTCCTGGAATATATAATTTAGGGAATTCAAGAATTCCAATTGCCGTTGATCAATTTGATTCAAGATATAGAATTAATAGTTTGTACGCCTTTACTCAGGTTGGATTCAAAAATGCTTTATTTTTGGATGTAACAGCTAGAAACGATTGGTCGAGTACTTTGCCAGTTGAAAACAATTCATACTTCTATCCTTCTGTTTCATTAAGTGGGGTTATTTCAGAATTTTTATCCCTTAATGAAAGTAGCTCGATGTCACTTGCAAAAGTGAGAATGAGCTGGGCCCAGGTGGGTAACGATACGGATCCGTACAGGCTTAGGAATGTTTATAATTACGGAACACCCTGGCAGAGCCTTCAGGCGGTTTCTGAACCATCTTCCATATCAAATATTAATTTGGTACCTGAGGCAATAAATACGTTTGAAATTGGAACAGATATCCGGTTATTCAATAATCGGGTCGGTTTAGATTTGACGTACTACGACACCAGAAGCAAGAACCAGATAATTAATATACCGATTGACCAAACCAGTGGATACACATCCCGATTTTTAAATGCCGGTGAAATTAGAAGCAGGGGTTTTGAGGCAATGCTAAATGTGACACCTGTCAGTCTTCCAAATAATTTCAGGTGGGATATAAATCTGAATTGGTCTACAAATAGGGCGGAAGTAGTTAGCTTGGTAGATAACATAGACACCTATGTTTTAGGAAGCAGGTATGTGTCCGTTCAAGCGAGGGTAGGTGAAAGAATGGGGAATATGTATGGACGTAGTACACTAAGAGATCCTGAAGGAAATATAATACATATTAATGGCCTTCCGCTTCAAACCAATGATCTTAATCATTTAGGGAATTACAATCCGGATTGGATGGCAGGATTATACAACACGTTAACCTATAAAGGCCTGATGCTTGGTTTCTTATTAGATTACAGAAAAGGGGGAGAAATTTATACTTATACCCAGGTGCGAGGAAATGTTGCAGGTCAACTGGTTGAATCTTTAGAAGGTAGGGTAGGAGGGTTAATTGCCCCGGGTGTTATTGCCAACGGGGATGGTACTTTTAGACCCAATGATGTTAGCGTGACCGCTGAAAGATACTGGGGTGTCTTCTTTAACAATGAGAGGGGAACATATGATGCAACTTATATGAAATTACGTGAATTAAAGTTTGGGTATAAAATATCTAACAAAATAATGAGAAACCTTCCCATAAATGATCTGACACTTCAGGTAGTAGGGCGAAACCTTGCATTATGGACGAATGTCCCTCACGTTGATCCAGATACCGGTGGATTTACCAGTGGAGGTAATTTCCTTCCAGGTATAGAAGACATGTCCTTACCTACTCCAAGAAGTATTGGTTTCAATATAAACTTTAAATTTTAGAAACAAAAAACATAAAAAAATGAAAATAAAGTATAATATAATATCGATTTTGTTTTTATTTCTTCCAATTTTTATTTCATGTACAGAGGATTTAGAAGAAATTAACCGTAATCCTAACAACCCTGAAGAAGTTAATCCTGAACTCTTGATGGTGACTATAATACGGGCAACAGTTAATCAAATGGTAAGCGAAGGATATAATACGGGTAATATTGTTTCCCAATTTTCCGCACAAATAAGAGAACCAAATACGGACCGGTACATTTGGGGATCATTCAGTACTTGGAGCAATGGATTTACTGTTTTAAGGGACATTAATAATTTGTATAATATTGCTGAGGAGAGAGGATTGGACAATTACAGAGGTATCGCTATTATTATGCGGGTATTAAATTATTCAAGAATGACCGATGCTTATGGAGATCTTCCCTATTCCCAGGCTTTAAAGGGAAAAGAAGCCCAGCCAATATATACACCTGAATATGATACACAGAAGGAAATTTATGAAGGACTATTGAGGGAATTGGAAGAGGCAAATCAATTACTCTCACCACAAGGAGGAGAGATAAGGAATGATATTCTTTTCGGAAATTCTAACTATATAGGTGATCCTATAAAGTGGAAAAAACTTGCTAATTCTTTAAAACTCCGTCTATTGGTAAGGCAATCAAATAAAATTGATCCAACAATGGCATTGCGGGCAATAATTGGAAACCCTGCACAATATCCAATCTTTGAAAGTAATGCGGATCATGCAACGCTGGCTTATGTAGAATCACCTAATTTATACCCTGTGACAGGCAATAGAATTGGACATTGGCTTGACAGAAGGTTGAGCAAAACACTTTCAAGTTGGTTGAACAATACGTCTGATCCAAGACTCAGGGTTTATGCCAGACCAACAATAGGTTCCCAACAAGCACATGCGGCAGGAACCGGAGAATTAGAATGGGAAGGCGTAAGAAATGGAGAAGAGGACAGTAACCTTGGAAGTAACATTGACAATGTGGTATCAGCTTTGGGTGAGATTTTTTATATTGACCTACTTTTACCTGTAAAAGCAGAAGGTATGGTAATGACTTATTCTGAAGTCCAGTTTATTCTTGCTGAAGCAGCCCAAAGAGGTTGGGTAAGTGGCAATGCGGAAAATTATTATCATAATGGAATAAAGGCCTCTATTGATTATTACAGTGGTATTTCAGGAGTAAATATTCAGGCTACTGATGAGTTTCTTGAAACTCCGAGCGTAAAATTTGAGGATGAGAACGCACTGCAATTAATAGGAACCCAAAAATGGGTCTCGCTAATTTTTAATGATATGCAGGCCTGGCATGAATGGAAAAGAACGGGTATTCCTAACCTGCAACCTTCCATTGTTAATAATAATGGAGATAGAATTCCAGTTAGATTCCAATATCCTTCCTCTCAACAAGAAACTAATAGAACCAATTATGAGTCAGCTGTTGCAAGGCAGGGCGAAGATTTTATCAATACTAAGCTTTGGTGGCAAAACTAAATTTTCATAAAAAGGTAAGCGATTAGTTTACCTTTTTTCTTATTACTATAATAGGTAAACATTTATGAGATTAATTCTTATTCATATTATTTATATTACGTTCCTTTTTTTAGCCCATCACCCAGCAAAATCTCAATTTCGATACACCGGAAAAAGTTTTGCAACAAGATCTGAAGTAATTGCAAAAAATGGGATGGCTGCAACAAGTCATCCATTGGCAACTCAGGTAGCCTTGGATATTCTAAAAAAAGGGGGATCAGCAGTAGATGCAGCCATTGCTGCCAATGCCATGCTAGGACTTGTTGAACCAACTGGTAATGGAATGGGCGGTGATCTTTTTGCTATTATTTGGGATTCCAAAACCAAAAAACTCCACGGCCTTAATGCTTCGGGAAGATCCCCCAAGACGTTAACTAAAGACTACTTTAGTAAAAATAACATTCGGGAAATTCCCGCTTATGGCGCACTTTCCGTTTCCGTTCCCGGATGTGTAGATGGATGGTATGAAATGCACAAAAAATTTGGTAAATTATCTATGGATGAGATTCTTAGACCTACAGTTAATTATGCAAAGGAAGGTTTTCCTGTTACAGAGGTTATTGCGTTTTTATGGGCTGAATATGCTGAAAGACTTCATATTTATGATAATTTTAAAGAGGTCTATATGCCAAATGGTTATGTTCCCAGAAAAGGTGAATTATTCAAAAACCCAGCATTGTCGATTACTTTGGAAAAAATTATACAGGGAGGGCGAGACGAATTTTATAAAGGATCTATTTCAAGTAGCATAGCCGCTAAAGTAAAAAGTGAAGGTGGTTTTTTGGGTAAGGATGACTTGGCTTCACATTCATCAGAATGGATCGAGCCTCTTTCTGTAAATTATAGAGGTTATGATGTGTGGGAATTACCACCCAATGGACAGGGAATTACAGTTTTACAGATGCTAAATATCCTTGAAGGGTATGATATTGCCTCGTTTGGTTTCGGCAGTGTTGAACATTTACACTTACTTGTAGAAGTAAAAAAAATGGCCTTTGAAGATCGTTCAATTTACATAGGTGATCCTGCTTTTAGTTCTACTCCAATGGATTATCTGATTTCTGAAGATTATGCTACTATCCGAAGAAGTCTTATTGATATGAATAAGGCACGGCAAAATTATTTGCCTGGAGTATTGGAAGGGGGAAGCAACACGGTATATCTTACCACAGCAGACAAAGACGGTAACATGGTATCCCTTATTCAAAGCAACTTCGCAGGCATGGGGTCAGGGATTGTTCCGGACTGCCTTGGATTTAGTTTACAAAACAGAGGATCTTCATTTAGTTTAGACGATAATCATTTAAATGCTTATGCGCCGCATAAAAGACCTTTTCATACCTTGATTCCAGGTTTTGTTACAAAAGATGGGAATCCATATTTGAGTTTTGGCTTAATGGGGGCAGACATGCAACCTCAGGGTCACGTACAAATTTTAGTCAATCTTATTGACTTTAAAATGAACCTTCAGGAAGCAGGAGATGCACCGCGCATTAATCATACTGGATCTTCAACACCTTTGGGAGAAAAAAATCAAGGAGTGGGAAACGTTAGGCTGGAATCAGGATTTTCTTCTGAAGTAATTCTGGAATTACTGAAACGAGGGCATAATTTAGTTTATGATTTGCGTGGATACGGAGGATATCAGGCTATAATGTATGACGATAAAAATAAGGTTTTTTTTGGAGCTTCGGAGTCTAGAAAAGATGGCCATGCCGCAGGTTATTAAAACCCTCCCCAGTAGAATATTTACAAACATTTAATTATTAAACAAGAAAATGAAACACCTCCTAACACTTATTTTTATCCATTTGTTGTTTATCTCTGCTACAGCTCAAAACCGGCAGATCATAGAGCCTCCTGCGGATACATTGCCTGCGCTAATAAACTATTCTGGGACTTCAGTAATTCCAAACGGCAGGTTTTTAACGCCACTTGGGAAACAAATTATGGTGGCACCGCATCCTTATGGATTAACAATTAGCCCTGATGGAAACACGTTAGTAACTGCAAACTCTGGAACTTCACCTCTTTCTATTACCATTGTCAGGAACATTAAAAGCGAAAATCCGGAGGTACAGCAGATTCCCCCAGGCGCAAGTACAGATAAAGGTATTCTTGCATCTGTATTTATGGGGCTTGCAATCTCTCCGGATAACCAAAAGGTATATGTCGCCGGTGGTCAAGAGAATAAAATTTACATTTTTGACTTGAAAACGGGAAATGCTATAGGAGAAATTTCATGTATCTCAAAATCAGCTGATGGTGATTTTACCAACGGCTATATTGGAGATCTAGTATTAACAAAGGATGGTAAAACATTGTACGCTGTGGACCAACTTGGCTTTCGGGTAGCTACGGTAGATGTAGAGGCTGGTATTTTGAAAAGTAGCACTACAGTTGGAAGATATCCTTTTGGAATTCGACTTTCTCCTGACGATAAGAAAATTTATGTGGCCAACGTAGGGATGTATGAATATAAATTGTTGGAAAACCTAGACCCCGAAAATCCTTCTGGGAATGCATTAAATTATCCTGCATTTTCTTTCAACACTGAAGAATCAAAAAAGGGGATTTACAATGATTCCCTTCAAATCCCTGGCCTGGGTGACCCAAACTCACCAGAATCGTTTTCGGTTTGGACACTTGAGGTACAAAATAGAGAAAAACTCAAGGTTGTGGCAAAAACAAAAACTGGTTTTCTCGTAGGCCAGGTTATAGATGAAATTCCGGCCGTTGGAGGATCAAGTCCAAACTCCATAGTTGCTACCGAAAATCACATTTTTGTCAGTAATGGCAATAACGATTGTATTTCTGTTCTTGATTCAAAAACGTACAAATTGATAGATAATATTTTCTTAAAACCACATCCTAATTTGTCTCACCTTAGAGGAATTATACCTTTCGGTTTGGCAATATCTCCAGATCAAAAAAGGCTTTATGTTGCAGAAGCCGGAATTAATGCAATTGGAGTTATAAATATCAAAGACCGGAAAATCTTGGGGCATATACCTACTGCATGGTTTCCTTCAAAACTAGAGGTAACTCCAGATGGTAAACAGATAATAGTTTCCAATGCCAAGGGATTTGGTAGTGGGCCCAATGGAGGTAAAAACTTTGTTCCCGGACCTGAAGGTAGCAACATAGGAAGATTAATGAAAGGTGTAGTTTCAATCTTTGATATTCCTGCTGATTCCGAATTGCCGGCATTAACGCAAGAAGTGATTGACAATAATTTTCGGTTTTATGACACCAACCATTCCAAGTTTCAGGACAGGTTAGATAATCCAATTCCATTGTATCCAGGAGAAAAAGAATCCCCAATAAAATACTGGGTTTTTATTCCAAAGGAAAATCGAACATATGATGAGGTCTTCGGTCAACTGGATTATGCCAATGGAGATCCTTCGATAGCAAGGTTTGGAGAAAATGTAACCGTCTCCAATAGAAATGCATCCACAATAATTAAAAACACCAGTGTAATGCCTAACCATCTTAAGCTTGCAAGAGGATTTGCAATTGCGGATAACTTTTTTGTAGATGCAGATCATTCGGCTGATGGTCATCGATGGCTGGTTGGTACTTATCCCAATGAATGGGTCGAAACATCAGTTTCTGCAAATTACGGGGGAAACAGAAGCATGAAAAGAAATTCTCAAGCACCAGGAAATTTGGCAGTTACTGGTTCATCTAGTGCAATTTACCCTGAGGATTACAATGAGGCAGGTTCTATTTGGGACCAATTTGACAGATACAATATTAACTATTTCAATTTTGGCCTGGGTTTGGGCTTAGCTGCCAGACTTAACAACAGAGATTATATGCCATTAGGGGTAAAGTTTATGGCAAATTATCCTTTACCGGCCTCATTGCATGAAAATTCTTCTCGAATTTTTCCTGTATATAATACTGCAATTCCTGATCAATACAGAGTAGATATGTTTATCAAAGAATATGAAGCGAGGTGGGCAGGTGAAAATGATGATCTTCCTTCTGTAATTACCTTAAGAATTCCTAACGATCATGGAGCCGACGAAAGGGATGAGGATGGATATCCATTTCTTGAAAGTTTTATGGCAGATAATGACCTGGCTATTGGACGAACTGTAGAATTTCTTTCAAAAACTAAATATTGGAAGAACATGGCTATTGTAATTACTGAAGATGATTCTCAGGGAGGTGTTGACCATGTAGACGCACATAGAAGTATTTTAATGGTAATATCTCCTTATGCCAAAAAAGAATATGCGGGTAAAAAGCATTATAGTTTTGGAAGTATTTTTAAAACCATATGGAATTCTTTGGGAATTCCATACCTGAATCAGTATGACGCAGGCGCAGAAGACCTAGCCGATTTATTTACAAATAATCCGGACTTTTCTCCTTATGAGGCACTGGAAATTGATCCTAAATTATTTGATCCAGTTAAAGCCTTAACGCCTTTAGATGCAGAATTTAACTGGAAAGCACTGGAAGAAAATTCATACATGGATCATCCCGAACAAATGTTAAAAGATAGTAAAGTTTTGGACGAACAAATTAAAAAACAAAATTCAAACAGGTAATCTATAATATTCCCCATTGGTTGGACCAGAAGTATCAGTTTCTAAATGAATTAATTGGTTTTCCAAAACTTCCTCAGTTACCTTTTATCAGACGTTCGATCGGTGGTAGAATTACGCATTGTTTAGCAATGTTGGCAACCGGCTCCAGCTTTGGTGGAATTTAGGAGGGATTGTGATGATTTTTTTAATAGGAATAAGAAAAAGCTGAAAAAATTTTATATCAAACAAGCTTCGTCCTTTTGGAGGTGACTCGGGAGGTTGCTTCGGCTTTATTTAAAATAGTATTACCTTTTTTATCAAAGCTAAACCTTCACAAATATTTTCATGCGGTATAGGATATAAAGGAAAATCCAAACGAGTAGAAAAGCGCCGAATGCTTCAAATACCAGGTGCCATTCTTCAGGTAGTGGATTGTAAAGGCCAAAGAAGAGTTTTCTGGAGGTGTAGTTGAAATTAATGAAACTATACGCAAAATAAATCGTCAGGGAGTTTAGGCCAATAACCTGAAAGAAAAAGGCCCACTTCCGGATCTTCCATACATCTATGACCGTGAAGAAAACCATCAAAAAGATAAAAGCCATGCCTGCGGTAAGCATGATAAATGAACTGCTCCATAAATGTTTGTTGATGGGCATATGAAGGTCCCACAGCAACCCAATCCCGATTCCAATTGCTCCGGCCAAAGATAGCAGTTGTATTTTACGGTCGTCCCGCCAACTTTTTGCCAGTATTTCACCTGCCAATGTTCCAAAAATCGTTAAGCACATCGCCGGAAACTGGGTCAAAATGCCCAATTCATCGTAAGTCACCTGATGCAGCCTTCCAGGCAGAATGGTTCTGTCAAACCAACCGACCAAGTTGCCTTCAAAACTGAGGTCTCCTGCCCCATATCCGGGAACGGGTATAAGAAATAACGCGGCATAATAGGCCAACAAAATCCCCATGGCCCATCCGAGCCGCTGAACGGAGTTAAAATTGAGGTAAAGGACAGTTGCCACAAAGGAAGCGAGTCCAATCCTTCCCAAGACAGACCCAAGTCGTATCTGTGACGGTTCAAAAAATGGGATAGGTGCGTTTTTGAAGAGGATGCCCAGGCAGATCAATACCAGCATCCGCTTGAAGGTTTTTTGATAGAGGACTTTTTTACTGAGTCCAAGTTCCCGGCCTTTGTTTAATGAAAATATCAGGGATACACCGGCGATAAACAGGAAGAGCGGAAAAATGAAATCGTAAAATGTAAATCCGTCCCAAGCCGGGTGTGTAAGCTGGCCGGCAAACCAATCTACAACACCGATTCCAGTTTTACCATTTAAGAGCACCAAAAATGTCCCACCGCCCGAAATTAACAGCATGTCAAATCCCCGCAGGGCATCTAAAGACAGTAACCGCTTCGAACCGGTTGAAGGTTGATGGATGGTGGAAGAAAAATTTCCCGATCTTACATCCAATGAGGATTCTTTTACATAATTAGGTTTGTCCATGAATGAGGTATTTGTTCTTGAAAAAGAAGACGATGGTTCTATTAATCTAGGTCACTACTTGTTTTTCAGTCAATCTATTTCCATTTTTTGGCATTTAAAAGTTTTTTTTGTGGATTAGCAAAAATACATGATGGATAACCATGAGGTGGAGGTAGCTGTATAAATAGGTTGATGACTTTTTTTTTGATAAGGAAGGAATACACACATTTTAAGGGACCAGGGTCTTAGTCCGTTTTATTTTGCTAATTTTGCGCACTTAATCATCTTCTTTTCAATTAATATTCAGTTATTTCATGGAAATTATTATATCGGACAATCCCAAAAGTCTGGGGGAAAAGGCGGGCAAAGCAGCCGGCGAATTGATAAGAAAGGCTATTGATGCCAAAGGCAGTGCCAACATCATTCTGGCCACCGGCACGAGCCAATTTGAGACCATCAACCAATTGCTGGCAGAAGAAGGTATCGCTTGGGGAAAAGTGACCATGTTTCACTTGGATGAGTACATTGGTCTTCCTATTACCCACGAAGCCAGTTTTAGAAAATACCTGAAAGAACGTTTTTTGGATAAAGTGGGAAATTTAAAGAACTATTACCTCATCGACGGAGAGGTTGATTCTGTTCTGGAAACAAAACGGTTGGCTGAACTTATTAAAAAGAACCCCATAGATGTGGCCTTGGTTGGCATTGGTGAAAACGGTCATTTGGCATTTAATGATCCACCGGCGGATTTCGATACCGAAGAACCTTACCTTGTGGTTGATTTGGATCAAGCCTGTAGAGCTCAGCAATTCAACGAGGGGTGGTTTCCCCACTTCGATGAGGTTCCTGCCCAGGCCATAAGCATGTCGATCAGGCAAATTATGAAATCCAAAGCTATCATTTGTTCCGTTCCGGATGAACGGAAAGCAAAAGCGGTTTCGGATTGTGTTAAAAATTCCGTCAGCAACCTTTTTCCTGCCAGTATCCTTCAAGATCATGCTGATTGTAAACTTTATTTGGATACGGCCTCAGCACTTTTAACAGCTTGATTTCAACGATTTGATGAATAATATATCACGGTTTAAAGGTCTGTTTATCTGGAGGAGATAAACAGACCTTTGTATGATCTACCCAAGACCTACCCTATTTATTATCAGGTTCATATTGAAATTGGTGTCTTTAACTTTTCCCATAAAATCCTGATCCGGTGGGGAATGCCGGATATTTAGGAAAGATCAACCCAGCGGCTTTCAGCGGCTGCCTGAAATATAGCTTCCAGTATTTTGGTGTTTTGATACGCAGATTCAAGTGAAACGGGAACTTCTTTATCTTCCAGGATAGCCCTGGTAAAATCATCCGCCTGCTTGGTATATTGATCACTGATTTCCAATCGAATTACCTCCACCTGGTGTCCCGTGATGTCTCCGTGGTGGATATGAATTTCATTCGGTTGATCAATAGGAGCGTTAAAGGGGATCCTTACTTCCAGTGCCTTCCTTTCTCCAAAGAAAAACATCCGCTGATACGGCATCAGCTGGGTGCTAATAGAGAAGGTCATCTGTGCGGAGGGATATTGCAGGATAACGGATCCCAACTTGTCCGTTCCAAAATCAGGGTCGAAATCCAATAAAGCCGCTAGTTTTTGAGGCTCCTCCCCAAGCGCAAAACGGGAGGTGAATATGGGGTAACAACCAATATCCCACACCCCGCCGCCGCCATTTTCAGGCTTGTTTCGGATGTTGTCTTCCTGTCGGTTAAAATAGCTGAAAAAGCCCTGAACGGCTTTTATTTTACCTAAATCCCCACCGGCAATGATTTCTTTCACTTTGATCCACTGTGGATTGGAGGCAACCATAAAAGCTTCACCAACCTTTACGCCCATTTTGTCCCTGGCTAAAATGAGTGGTTGGATGTCCGAAGCATGTAGGGCAAAAGGTTTTTCACAAAGCACATGCTTCCCTGCCTGTATGCATTTCAGGGTATACGATACATGGAGGTCGTTGGGTAATGGATTGTAAATCGCATCAATATCAGGATCATTGATTACTTCTTCATAAGAACCGTAATACTTGGGAATGCCCAATTGGGAGGCAGCTGCTTTGGCTTTATCCAGGCTGCGGGATCCTACAGCCGTTACTTCATAGATGTCACTGCCTTTCATCGCAGGTATTACTTTTTCGAGGGCGATTTTGGCAGCACCAAGTACTCCCCATCTTACTTTTTTCATGTGTTAGGTTTATTTAGTTCGTTGATATAGGTTATCGAACTTTATCCTTATCTAGGAAAAGCCCGGAATTTCTTCAAGACAAGGTACAGCATATCTCTTTCAATATTGAGTTCGGCGGAAGATAATATTGTAATTCTAAACAGTATTCAGCCTGCGGTACGAACAAATTAAATTATATTTGTTTATTACCTCAGGTCTAGTTCCGTTATCCATTATTACTTTTACTCTGATTTTACTCTAAATTTTATGAAAATAGAACATTTTGCCCTCAACGTTTCCGAACCTCTGGCCATGGCCGATTGGTATGAAACCCATATGGGCCTCACAGCCGTCAAAAAAATGGAGGAGTCACCCTACATGACCTTTTTGGCTGATGACAGCGGTAAGATTATGATAGAAATTTATCAAAACCCCAAGGCTACGGTATTGGCGTTTGATTCCCTCAATCCGCTTATGCTGCACCTTGCCTTTGTATCAGAAGATCCGGAATCGGATGCACGTCGCCTGTTGGAGGCCGGGGCAAGTCCGGTAAGCGACGATACCCTTCAAGACGGTACCCAGCTTATAATGCTGCGGGACCCTTGGGGTCTTGCAGTCCAGCTCGTAAAACGGGCCAAATCACTGCTGCCCAACCCCTAATTTCTAACTACATGCCCAAACCTTATCAAGAAGCTTGCTGCTACGGGTATCAAAAATAAAATTGGTTAGTACTTCATAGATCAGTGCCTTATTTTGGCAGGTATTTGATGAAGTTTATTTTAAAACTCCGGTCGGTAACTACCCACCATCAGGGCATCAATAATTTTGGAAACTTCTCTGGGATCAGCCTTTTTCTTCAGGTAAGCCTGCTTTCCCCGATGACCGAAAATCCAACTATTGCTTCCATCGGGATGAACTTGGCAACGCCCCTCCCTGACCAATTCCCAATAATCCTTGTCAGGAGAGACGGCATACAGGATAGAAGCCTGATCCCAACTCTGCCGGCCCCGGAAATTATTGTAAAGTTGGTAGGCTTGGTAGACGGGGTTGGTTGGTTCCAAATATTTTTGAAGAAACAATCCGCCGGTGATTATTTCATTGCCAAGCTCCCAACCGCCAAATACTACTTCTCCAGGCCAATTTTCCACCGAATAAACTGTGGAAGCAGGATCCGGTCTGTAAAAATTAGCTTCTTTTCCTTCGGGATACATGCCACCCATGCAGGACCAAAGTTTCACTTTTTGCTTGACAAGATCGATACCTGTTAGCGGACTAATGTCATCAGGGTCTGATTTAAGCAAGTGGGCCAGGTTGGTCAGATGGCCAATGCTGATAAGGACAACGCTTTGATCGGCAGCATCGGCAAGTAACCGCCGATAAAGGGAAGTAGCGTCTACCGCTTCCTCGTAAGTTTGTAGGCGCTTTGGAAATCCCTCGGCGATTTCTTTGGTATACTTTGAAATATGCTGAAGCGGAATTCCTTTTTCTACTCCGATAGGGATTTCTGGCCGGTTGAAGAAATGATTGATCGCATCGGTACATCCGGGTGCATATCGGTCATCGCTGGTGACAATTACTCCCAAGATTTCCACTTTTCCATGGTCGGCTAAGGTATGGAGTATGGCCAATGCCCCCACGTCATCCACGTCAGAGTCCATGTCGGTATCCAAAATTACTTTTACAGATTGGGCAAAAAGAGAGCAATACCCAAAAAAAACCAATATAAATGATAAAGAGAAATATTTCATTTAGGGTTAAGTTTGCGCAATATAGGTAGATAAAAAAGGTCATGGAACAGCATTTCATAACTGAAGTCAATAAACAATAAACGCAAAATGACCTTAATCTACCAACCGTTCCATGACCAAAACCAATTTGTCTTTTTTGGGACTTAGTGCCAGCCGGGAGATATTGCCGTAGCCGGGAAGAGAAACGGAGGCAAATTTCTCCCATCCCCTGTCTTTGCCCAAATAATTCATGTACAAATCTTTCCCATTTGCCATGATCACCCGATTTTTGTCCAGCCATATAAAATCTTCAGATCCTTCCAGCGTCTTTCCCAGCGTTATTATTTGACGCTTTTTTGTATCGTAGGCTTTAAGTAAATAGGTAATACCTGTTGTGGTTGTGGTAGCTTTGCCCTGGTCTATATAGGCGATAGTCTGGGTCTTGGGTCTTGCCTGAATAGACCGTCCGACCCCATAGGCGATGGGTTGAAGATCAGTTTTTCCATAGGGAAAAAGAAGCGTATTGGGTTCGCCTAAGACGTACAGGGCCGCAATATTACCATACCATCCATAGTAACCTACAGGCATGATGTCGTCATAGAGTAATTCAGGTTCTCCCATATTGATGGGATACAACCACAGCCTTTGATTGCCATCTGCTTCTGCGCGCACCGCTGAGATGTACTCACCGCAATCTGTGAGGGCTGGTGAATATTCGCTGAAATCAGGCGTGCGGGTCATGTTGGTAAATTTCTTGTTGGAAAAATTGTACATGATGATATCGCTGCTTCCGTTTTTGGCCTTGGACGTGAAGACCAGCTGCTCGTTGTTGATGAAATAAGGCTGATTGTCGTACCCGTTACGGTTGGTGATGCTTTGGGCACTTTCCGGCACCACATGGAGGCCTAGGGGACCGGTTTTGGTTTCCAACATAATGAGATCAAAAGAATCTTGTGCCCTCAGTCCTTGGCCGCAGGCTAAGATTAAAGAGAAAGAGAGAAACTCAACTATTTTCTGAAATGGGGAGGTCATGGTTATAATTTTAAAATTCAAAAGACAAGGGGCTGGAAAGAATATGGGATGCTTGACTTAATTTTCCTGATTTGTCAAACTATAACGCCGAATTCCTGTTAGAAATGCGTGGGCAAATTTACATTATATAACGAACAAAACCTCAATAAGCTAAAGCATCTTGGTGATCCATTGGCTGATGAAGCCGTCAAAGCCTTGATCAAATCGCCGGAAATATGCCGTGAAATCAACGCTTGGAACACCTTACCGGAAATTTTGCCTGCTCATTTTCCCGAGGAAGTTACCCGGTTTTTTTCCTGGATGAATACCCCTCCCAATTTTGTTGACCGTGAAAAAGTCCTTAGGGCCCAGCGGTTTTTCGAAGATAATGGGACGCTTTATTTAACCTTATTGGGATTTTATTCTTTGCCTTATTCCTATGCCTTTGCAGACGGTGCCCAAGTGCTTGTCAGGTCCAAAAGAATCATGGAGGATGTGGGTAAGCGGCTGACCGAAACGGCCTTATTTGTTTTGGATACCTTTCGTCCAGCGTCCTTCCTCGGAGATAATGGGATTTTGCTCACGCTGGCAAAAGTACGACTGATTCATGCCTTTTCCCGTTATTTTATTCAAACACATGCTTCGGATTGGAATCCAGCATGGGGAGTTCCAATCAATCAGGAAGACCTGCTACAGACCAACCTTGTTTTTAGTTTTCTGGTCATGCGGAGTCTGAGAAAGATCGGACTTTCCGTGCCGGAAGAAGAGGTTTTGGCCACTCTTCACTATTGGAAGCTGGTTGGACATTATCTGGGGATCGACATGGATTACTGGCCGGACACGGCACGCGAGGCTTATTTTTTGGAGAAAAACATCCGAAATAGGCATTTGAAAAGCAGCGATGCGGGAAAAAAGCTGACCAAAGTGCTGATTGATTACTACCGGGAATTTTTCCAAAATGCAGCCATTACCCGCTTAACCGAGGATTTGATAGCTTTTTTGTTAGGGGAGAAAGCTGGAGATGCGCTGGGCCTTAAGAGACCCAGTTCATTTGCTATACCTGTCTATCGTTTGTTGCTCCAGACAAATTTGTTTGGGACCTCATCCCAAACAGCATCTTATTCAACCCTACGAAGTCTTTTTGAGGTGAATGGTAAAAAGCAACTTGGTGCACCGGTCCGTATTAACATTCCTGTAATACCCCAAAGGAGGGGATGATGAGTCGTCCGTAATCGGACAATTTTTGTACGGTTTTATTTTTTTTATTCTTGAATGAGTAGGTTTG
>JBBQXZ010000107.1:0-15157 GCA_038209145.1 Cytophagales bacterium
CCGTCTCCAACCAAGTAGCCGCTGTCAAAAACCGATATCTTGGCTTCCTCCCTGGGAAGCAACTCGCCATTGATACATATTTTAATAGCCGCATTTCGGGAATCCGCCACTGCGTTATGTGTTCCTTTGACCATAAATTAAATTTCTCTCGAATTTCCTGCTGGTGTTAATTAGGGACTATTATTTTACTTCAAAACTTCTATACTCGTAAGTTCAGGATTTCCACCGCGATTCCCGCAGCCGGCAGCTACGTAAAATTTATCTGCAATTGGCACAACCTGCATGCCGTGACGTCCCCGCACTAGTGGGGCAATCTTTTTCCAACCTTTAGCAGGTTCAAAATATTCTACTTCCGCATGGGCCGCTACTTGGTTGATGCTTTCACCACCGACTACAATAAACCCCTTTTCGTACGCCACTGTAGAACTACCGGCACGCTGGGTAGGAAGATCATCGGAACTTTTGAGAGTTTCCCACTTTTTACTGTCAAAATCATACACATCCACTTCGCTGTAGGTGAGTTCAAAGGTATGCCCCTCCTTTGCGAAGGATTTTCTGCCGCCAACCGCATACAGCTTGTCATCAACTACTACCGCCTGAAAGTGGTCACGAACTCTGGGAAGACTTGGCAAGGCCTGCCATTCACCCGTCTTGGGGTCATATTCATCCAAATAATCCCGGTTATCTGCCCAATGTCCGTCCTCAATGCCTCCGACAATGTAAAATTTATCATTATGTACGACCACACCCGCTGCACCCCTTCTTCTGTCTTTCGGGATTTCATGTCCTTGAGTCCACTTGTCTTGAACTGGATCATATATGTAGACATAAGGCAAAGGAGTCTCATGCGGGTATCCGCCGGAAAAGGCACCGATGACATATATTTTACCCTGATAAGGAACTGCTTGAAAATGATGCATTTCCAAAGGTGCCATCGCTTTGGCCTCCCATGTATTGGTGATTGGGTCATATGCTTCCACTGGCTTCATCCCTCGACCTCCCATCAGGTAGAGTTTGTCATCTATGGCAGCGGCAGCACATTCGTGGCGTGCGGTACACTCAGTGGCAGGGGTAAGGGTAGACCAGGTTTGGGCGTGAATGCTACCGAGTAGTAACAGTGCAGGAATAAGGATTAACAGCTTTTTCATGTACAAATAGGTTAGGTATATTCAACGTACAAGTTAGGAATTTCAGCTGGTAAACGTGACCTCAGTTGTTAAAATGTTGCGTTTAATACATACTAAAAACCGATTTTATTCGGTTACTTCTATTGAACCGCCTCATTGATATTTCCGTTATATTTCGTTAAAATACAATTAACAAACTTATAAATTGTTAAATGGGAGGTTAACAACTGTTAATTTCTATTTTTTCCAAAGACCAAGGTCTAAATTTAGTCAATCTTTTCTAACAAAGCCCCTTTCGGTCATGACGTTCAACTTCTGTTTAATTTGGCAATTTTTATTGGTTTTGCTCTTTATTTATAGGTCTTCACATGCTCAAGAGGAAACCTTTATTTTTAGTGGAAGATTGCTCGATGCCACCACGCTGCAGCCTATAACCTAGGCCCATCTATTGGGCCCCCAACAGCAAACCACCAGTGATTCGAAGGGTTATTTCGAGGTTCGTATAAAACCACACACCAAATTAACCATTTCCCATGTTGGTTATGAAAGCAAAGTCTTCGATGTAGGAACATCGAGTGGGTCTATACAACATATCACGCTGTTCCCAGTCACCGTGGAGCTGGATGCCGTCACGGTGGGGCCCTTGCCAAATGAAGCTGAGTTCAAACAGCTGATTCTGCAAGCGGAAGTACCGGTAAGCCAGGAAGAAGCCAATCTGAAACAAAACATGGCCTATATACGCAGCATCCAGCATTTGGGATATTTTAATGACATGAACAGCTATGACATGTTTTTGGGGAGAATAAAGGACGGAGGAACGGTCAGCTTCTTATCCAATAATCCCTCTCTGGGTATTCTGGCTATGATCCGTAGGCTTCGCCAAGACAAGACGGTACCGGGAAGAACTCCCCAGTCACAACCTACCCCCTCGCTCTATAAGGCCTACAGGCGCAAAGAAGGCCAATATCAATGGTTGTTTGAATAATTTAATTCCCATTTAAATTTGTCAGGCAAGAAAATACCATGGAAAAAAGGCACATAACCTAAACTATCGTTTGTTTATATCGTGTATGATACAAGAAAGCGAAAAATAAAATTCCCAACCCAGCAGGCCACAATGAAAACTTACGTGAAAACCTCTTTTTTGCAACATGCACTACGAATTCTTTTGGGTGCCTTTATGGTTCTGGCAGCAATTGGACACCTTACCTATCAGCGGGAGGAATTCCAGGCCCAGGTTCCAGCTTGGATTCCGCTTGGCAAAGACTTGGTTGTCATTCTTTCCGGGATTGTTGAGCTTGGATTGGGATTGAGCATGCTTTTCTGGAAAAACCAACGGGTTTCAGTTGGTATAGCGTTAGCGGCTTTTTTCGTCCTGATATTTCCAGGTAACGTGTCCCAATACACCAACAGCATCGATGCATTTGGATTAGATACCGATCGGGCCCGGCTAATCCGGCTTTTCTTTCAGCCTGTTTTGGTGCTTTGGGCATTATGGTCCACCGGTGCGCTAAAGGCAATCAAATCCAATTCAAATACTGCAAATTTACCCTGATCTTTTTATGACCTGGAAGCGTTGGATATCCGGGGAAATACCGTGAAGATGAGCGCCTAGATTGAAGTTGAGAACATGAAATTCATCTGAGACTTTAACGTCCTTTAATTCACTTTTGTAGACCTTCAGTTAAATGCTTTCCTCAGGTTCTGTTTATTAAGCGTTTGGCAGAACAGTGGATTTTAAAATTTTTACTTTTAACAAAAAAAAAAAATGCCTGTGACTTTTAACTTTCTTTTCCTACTAATTTGTAGATCCGATTGGATATTTAATTCAGACGCACAAAGCGTGTAGAACCCATAGAAAACCATTTTCTCAAGTTCCCACAGTGAATTCACCGACCGGATTGGAGCAGATATGGACATAAAAACACGTAATAGGCATTTTCAGAACTTGATGCAGCACCATCAGGGCATCCTTTACCGGGTGGCTTTAGCCTATTGCTCCGATGATGAAGATCGGAAGGACCTGATGCAAGAGATGAAACTTCAAGTATGGGAGGCACTTCCACGATACAAGGAACAAGCCCAGATCAGTACTTGGCTATACCGGGTAGCGCTCAATACGGCCTTAAATTTTTATCGGGAAAATAAAACCAAAGCGAAAAAAAAACAGCTATTTCAAGAAGATTCTCTTCGAGTGCCTTTTGATGATTCTCCTAATAGGGAGGCCATGCTACAACAACTGGAGCAGTTTATTCAAGAATTGGACCCGCTCGACAAAGCACTAATGGTCCTCTATCTGGAAGACAAATCGCAAAAAGAAATAGCGGACATTTTGGGGTTATCCATTTCGAATATCTCCACCAAAGTCAACCGAATTAAATCACGCATGAAAAAACGTTTCACACAATTTAATCCCGACCCCCATGAATGATCAGGACTTGAAATCCCTTTGGCAAAGCACCCAAGTTAAGATGGACCAACACGGACAGATTGCAAAAGAAAACCAGTTGGCGATCCGTCAGCTACAAATATCTCATTTTCTTCATACGATGAAGCCACTCAAAATATTCACACTTTTGTTGGGCATTCTCTGGGTAGGAATTGGGGGAAAGGTGGTGTTGAATATTTTTATTCATGCTTTCGATCAGGCAAACCTATTTTTTTTGTTTTCCGCTTTAATTCAGATAGCACTTACTGCAATAGCCATCTCAGTGTATATCTATCAGTTGATACTCATCTACCGGATTGACATTAGTGAACCCGTATTGGCTACGCAAAAGAAAGTTGCCCGGCTAAGGAGTTCTACCTTATGGGTTACCAAGATATTATTCCTGCAGCTGCCGGTATGGACTACCTTTTATTGGAATGAAAGTATGTTTGATACCAGTAACTTGTTTCTCTGGTGTATCCAAGGAATGATTACAACGATCTTTACCGTTGCAGCAGTTTGGCTTTTTATAAACATTCGCTTTGTAAATCGGGATAAATTCTGGTTCCGCTGGATATTTAATGGGAATGAATGGGATCCCATTCTCCGCGCTATGGAATTACTCCATCAAATCAACCAATATGAGGAATCAACTGAAGCTTAACAAAAACTGCTTAAACGCTGCGTAGTCATTGGCCAATGTGGAGACTTTCTTCTCTCCTTTCATAAAGGCCTCCAACCGCTCCGGAAGGACGATGGTCTCCCCCAGTGTTTCTTCTACTACCTTTCTGAATTTACCCGGATGTGCTGTTTCCAGAAAAACCCCTACATATTCATCCGGATTTGTGTTCATAAAGTCCTTCAACCCCAGGTAGGCCACAGCACCGTGTGGATCCATGATATATCCTGTCGCCTCTTTTACCGCAATCAAGGACTTACGCGTAGGTTCATCCGCAAAAAAATACCCCTTGACGTTTTTCTTGAGCAGGGCTTCATCGCCTCCATAAAGGGCTAAAAGCCGATAAAAATTACTCGGATTACCTACATCCATGCTATTACTGATCGTCTGAATGGAAGGCTTGGCCATAAAAGGCATTCCTTCTAAAAAATCAGGGACTACTTTGTTGCTATTGGTGGCTGCCACAAACATATCTATGGGAAGTCCCATTCGCTTTGCCAAAATCCCTGCGGCAAGATTTCCAAAATTTCCACTCGGTACAGCAAAAACTACTTTTTTATCCAGCTTTGGCAATCGGGATACCGCATAAAAATAATACAGGCACTGCGGGATCCACCTGGCAATGTTGATGGAATTGGCTGAGGTCAATAGCATCTGATCCTGTAAATCAACATCCAAAAATGCTTCCTTGACCATTCGCTGACAATCGTCAAACACGCCGTCCACCTCCAAGGCCGTTATGTTGCCTCCCAAGGTCGTAAACTGTTTTTCCTGAAGTTCGCTTACTTTTCCAGAAGGATATAAGATTACCACATCAACGCCATCTATGCCATAAAACCCATTGGCAACGGCACTTCCCGTGTCTCCTGAAGTAGCCACAAGTACCTTTACTTTTTTCCCTTCCAGCAACAGGCTCATCAACTTGGAGCAAAATCGCGCACCAAAGTCCTTAAAGGCCAAGGTCGGTCCATGAAACAGTTCCAAGCTATACACATCCTTCTCCAGCTGAACCAAGGGGGCATCAAACTGCAGGGTGTGTGACACCAAATCTTGAATCTCAGCCTCTGACAAGTCTTCAGAGAAAATCGATTTAATCACCTCAAAACCGATTTCAAGAAAGGACATTTCTGGCATCCGCTTGAAAAATGAAGCCGAAAGTTGGGGAATGGTTACAGGCATATACAGCCCCTGATCAGGAGCGAGTCCTTTGATGACAGCCTCCTGAAGAGAAACACTATATGACGGGCTATTGGTACTATAAAATTTCATGGTTGGTACAATGGTGTGACGTATTCCCGAATATATATTGGCTGGAAAGCGGGATTATTTTTTTTCTTCGATGACGTATGCTCCCCGGGTATTGATTGCTGACACGTATAAGTCTATATCAAGTCCTATCTTCTCAAATACTAATTGACTGATTCGGCTTACTGCCCAGGCGATCTCTTCCGTAGGTGAAAGAATAAAGATGGTGGGTCCGGAGCCGGAAAT
The DNA here is from genome assembly GCA_038209145.1 of Cytophagales bacterium. Classification (GTDB taxonomy): domain Bacteria; phylum Bacteroidota; class Bacteroidia; order Cytophagales; family Cyclobacteriaceae; genus Lunatibacter. The sequence goes on from JBBQXZ010000107.1 coordinate 5,726, forward strand.
ACCACATCCCAACGCCCCGGCCATCTTGATGGCTTCCTTCACTTCATCGTATCCCGGTATCAGGATCGATCGGGAGGGTTCAGCAATCACGTCGTTAAGAGAGCGGCTGATAAGGGCCATATCCTCTTGGTACAGCCCTGCTACCAATCCGGCTATGTTTCCAGACTGGGTGGTGGCGTCCTTGAGCGAAACATGCTGCTTCAAGACACTTCTGGAATCAGCCGTATTCAGGACTAGATGGGGATGAACCAAGGTACAATAAAGTCCCCGGGGTACATTGAGCGGGATGACATCGAGCGGATGGTACTCCCTGATCAGCACAAATCCACCCAAAAGAGCCGGCGATACATTGTCAGCGTGACCTGCACCACATGCAACCCGCTCTGATTCTATGGCAAAAGGTAATAAGGCTGCCTTTTCAAATGGATTACCCAAAAGTCGGTTGGTGGCAACCAGGGCAGCAACGGCACTTGCCGCACTGGATCCCATGCCACTGCCCAGAGGAAGTCCTTTATACAATTCGATATCCACGCCTCCTTTATAATTCATGGCTTTAAGCATGGCACTTACGGCAACACCACAGGTGTTTTTATTTACCTCGTAAGGCAGCTTTCCCTGATCTCCCTCGATCAAGGTGACTTTGATCTCATTGGTATCATTAAGGCTTACGGATACTTTGTCCCCCAACCCATCCACGGCAAAGCCCAGAATATCAAATCCACAGGACACATTGGCCACGGTGGCGGGTGCGAAGGCGGTAACTTTTTTCATTTCCATGATTAACGGGAATAATTTCCTAAGCGGATAATGTCTGCAAATACGCCGGCAGCGGTCACATCTGCCCCTGCACCGGGACCCCGGATGATCATGGGAAATTCGTGGTAACGTTCCGTTGTAAATAGAATCATGTTATCACTGCCTTCCAACGAATAAAACGGATGCCTACTGTTCACCGATTTCAATCCTACAGAAGCTTTTCCGTTTTCGAGTACTGCCATGAAGCGTAGCTTTTCACCCTTTTTATCCGCCTCTTCCAAAAGCTTTTTAAAATGGTCATCATGGGCTTTCAGTTTTTCCATAAACTCTGGAACCGACTTGGTATGGACACAGTCATCGGGTACCATGCTTTGGACCGAGATATCTTGAAAGTGAAGATCTTGTTCTGCCTCTCTGCCCAGGATTAAAATTTTTCTGGCTACGTCCATACCACTCAGATCATCCCTCGGATCAGGTTCGGTATATCCTTTGGCCTTTGCGGTAGCCACTACCTCGCTGAAGGGGATACCTTTGCTGAGTTCGCTGAAGATAAAGTTCATGGAACCGCTGAGCACGCCTTCAATCCGGATTACGGAATCACCGCTAATGATAAGATCCTGCAGCGTGTTGATGACAGGCAGTCCAGCCGCCACGTTCGTCTCGTAGAGAAACTTAATATTCCGCTGCCCGGATAGTTTTTTTAACTCCTTGTATTTCTCCAAGGGACCGGAATTTGCCTTTTTATTCGGAGTCACGATAGCCACTTTAGACTCTAACACCCGTTGATAACAGTCTCCCACCTCCTGGCTCGCTGTACAGTCCACCAGAACAGAATTGGAAAAATTCATACTGTTCATGGTATTTAGAAACACATTCAGTTCCATGGGAAGGTCTTTTTCCGAAGGTACTGGATTTGTCGACAAGTCAAATCCGTCTTCATCAAAGGACATATACCGGGAATTGGCCAACCCGTGAATTTTAATATCCAGCATATAATCGATCTGCAGTTTGGCAAGTTGGGTGTTGATCATTTTTGTCAACGCTTTTCCGATCAGTCCCACACCAATCAGAAAAAGGTGTAGCACTTTGGTGTCTGCCAGAAAAAATGCTTCATGCAGGGCATTAAGACCCTTTTGCAAATCAGTTTGTTTGATTACCGCCGAAATATTCAGCTCGGAGCTTCCCTGGGCAATGGCCGAGACATTAATATTATTTCTTCCCAGCGCCTGAAAGAGGCGTCCACTGGCTCCCGGATGGTGTTTCATGTTTTCTCCCACTACCGCAATCACGGCCATGTTGGGCATGATGGCGACCTTGTCCATTTCGCCGGCGATGATCTCATAGTGGAATTCATGTTCGATGACTTCGCTCGCTTTTTCAGCATCGGAAGACTTTATGGCCACACAGATACTGTGTTCGGAGGAAGCCTGACTAATCAGGATTACGTTGACATGGGTGCGGGCCAGGGCACCAAATACCCTACTACTGACTCCTACCACCTCCACCAATCCTGATCCCTGTATATTTAACAGGGAAATTTGACTCAGAGAAGATATCCCCTTGATCAGTTTGGTGTTTTCGGTTTCCTCACAAATGAGGGTCCCCTTGTTTTCCGGATCGAAGGTGTTTTTGATATAAATGGGGATTTTCCTACGCATGGCAGGCTGCATGGTGGCCGGAAAAACCACTTTTGCCCCAAAATGCGAAAGCTCCATTGCTTCGTTGTAGCTCAGCTGAGGTATGGTAATGGCCGAATACACCAATTTTGGGTCGGCAGTCATTACTCCGGACACATCCGTCCAAATCTCCAAGGAATCCGCTTTGAGGGCGGCCGCAAAAATTGCAGCTGTATAATCCGAGCCACTTCTGCCCAGGGTAGTTGTTTCTCCTTTGTCTGTGGCCGACACAAAACCTGTGACGACTAGCATGTCCTTGGTTTTGTTATAAAGGTCCCAAATAAGTTGATTTGTGTTGGGAAAATTTACCCTGGCATTGCCAAAATTATCGTTGGTCCGGATTACATCCCGGGCATCTACATAGAGGGTAGCAAGTCCTTTTTCCCGAAGGGCCTCAGCCAGGATATACGCCGAAATCCGCTCACCAAAGCTTACCACATAGTCCGAAGTTCGGGACGAAAATTCCTTGATTAAGAAAATGCCGTGGAAAAGATCTTCCAACTCATTGAAGCGCACCTTCACGTAGGTAAGCACGGAGGATTGCTTTTGAACTATTATCAATTGCTTGACCAACAGCATGTGTCTTTTTTCCATCGCCAAAAGCAACGGTTGGTATCCCAAATCATTTCTTTTGGCCAATTCGGCACACTTCAGCAAATCTTCCGTAACACCTCCAAAGGCAGAAAAAACAACAGCTATGTCGCCTTTAGCTTTTGCTTTGCTGACAATTTGCAGCACATTTTTTATCCTATCGATATCGCCTATGGATGATCCTCCGAATTTGATAATTTTCATTGCTATGTAAGGGATTAAAGGTAGAATTAAAGTCTTTGGAAGACCTCTGGAAAAGGGACAATATGGCAAAATAAGACGGGATTACCCCGTAATGGAAGTTAAAGTGGCTGTGATACCAGTAGAAAAGTTGGCGCAGGTAAACAACTCTAAGGTTTCAGAGCCCGATATTCCTGTTGACATATTTACCGCAAAATCCATGCTTGTATATTTGACGCACAATTCTAAGGACAAATTTTATATATCACAAATTTTTTACCTCGGAATTGGTGAAAGATCTATTAATTGAAGAAGTTTGCACTTTATTATGTTTTTCACACCATTAACCGGGGAACATTGATTTCGTCAAATTTCATCTTTCTAGTCCATATATTATATGCGAATTAAAACGGCTTTTATTTTTGGAATAATTATTTTCCTTTTGTTCGTCCTTTTTCGGGGCAGCATTCAGGATGACGTAGCACAATTATTCTTCGTGTCCGCATTTCTTGTTTTGGAAGGATATGTGGTCTATTCGATTATTCGGGTATATCGAAAGTTAAATAAAAACAAACACTAGTCGCAGCCATCTTTATACGGGGTATCTATGATATGGGCGATTTTCCACCCCTTATCCGTTTTTATCAACTGAAATTAATTGACTCCGCAAGGGCTGAAGTTTCCGCCCATGTTAAATTTATAAGGAGTCCATCCATGGGCCATATGGCCGTCTATCCGAGTTTCTATCGATAAAATCTCCTCATCCAACACTGCCTCACTGGTTCCCACCCGTGTTAGGAAATCCGCTACATTTGCGGGACCAAGGGTAGCAAAAATTCCTGCATCCAAAGTAGTGTTCACTACCGCGTCGGCGTGAAAGGAATCTTGAATCACCTGGGTATCTTTAGCTTTCACGGCCGAAAAAAACTCCCTTGGCAAATTTCTAATTGCAGATTCACCGGATGTGCCTTGGGATTTGGCCTGATTCCCGGCCAGGAGGACAAGACCCAACGCAAACATGCAGCGAATTATAAGCCTATTGTTTCTCATTGACTGATCCTCCTGTATTGGTTTTGATATCAACGATATTCGGATCACCGGTATAGACGACCCTACCTCTGGTAGCCGCAGATCCGGTAATGGATTTGGTCACATGAAAACTCCCTTTGGCGTTGGTGTTAATCTTAACCGTGGCATTTTCCGTCTCTAGCTTTTCTCCATCTATTTCTGAGTTGGTGTAAGCTGAAAAATCCAAATTCGTTACTTTTCCCGTGACGAAAATTTTGGCATTTGTCTGGGCGTCCACTAGCAGGTCCTGGGCATTAACCTCCGCCTCAACGTAGCTGCTTGTGGCAGCGTAAAGCTTGACTGCCTTCACCGAAATGGGATCCTTTATGAATACTTTGGCACTAGTGGATGCGCTTACCTCCTCCAGACTCACATAGGTTATCGTTGCTTTTACCGTGCTGGCTTTGGGGCTTATCCCTGACAGTTTCAATTCCAATACCCGATTGTTTACATTGGATTCAACTTTAGATAGTTCTACTCCCGAGGCAATAATTATTATTCCATGAGAATCTCCTTTTACCAAGGTAGCATCTATTCCGCTTGATACCTGTACACTGTTAAATGCTGCTAAATTCCGCAATTCCTCAGCTGTTTGGGCAAAGGATAACGTCATGGAAGCAACTATAAGCACGAAATAACACCAAATAAAATTTTTAATAATTTTCATAATTTCTTAATATAAATAAGTGAATGTTAGAACTTTGAGCGATTGGAAGGCACCTTATACCCCTCCGTAAAGCTTAAATGTCATGTTGCGTAGTGCGCCGCTGTTGACCGCATAGTGCATCGCCTCGGCAATATCTGCAGGATTGACCCACTTGGTAAAATCGCTGTCCGGCATACTCTCTCTATTTTGGGGGGTGTCAATGATACTAGGCACGAAAACATGTGACCTGATTTGGGTGTCTGCTACCTCTTTGGCCGTATATTCAGCCAAATCCATCACCAATCCTTTACTCAATGCGTATGCCAATGCCCCTGTACCCATGTCTTTTTCCAGTGCGGGTCTGGCACCGACAAAAAGAAAACTACCATGGTTCGCCTTTTTCATTACTGGCAAGAAATACTTGACCATGTTAAAAGCACTGAAAAAATTCAGCGTGATCATTTTATTCAGGTCCTGCGTACTTGTCTTTTCAATAGAACCTGACGCATACCCACCTACCAGTAAGGCAATGCATTCTACTTCACCATATTGTAGTGCGTACTCCTTTGCAAATTCCTTTGCAGCACCGTCTTTTGTCACATCTACTTCATAGATATCGTCCGCATCATCAAGTTCATCCCCACTACCCGGCTCAATAATGGCTATTACTTTATATCCTTCCCTTTTAAATTTGCTTACTACTTCTCTGCCTAAATTTCCGGTGCTGCCGGTAACTATGATATTTCTATTCATTTTCTCTATTTTTTATATCCAAACTGGTAATTTTGTTTTAGCGTTATCGAATTTGTTAAAATTAAGACTAATTTTTGAATTACCCCATGAAATCCAAAAAAGACCAAATTGAGATTAGGGAAAGAAGAAACCGGACGATCTTCATTTTAAAGATATTCGTATATGTGGCTTTTCTTTTCTGTTCCGAATTCTTGGGTGAATTGGCAGCTCCCTACTTTCCCAAAATTAACCGGTTATTGAGTGCGGTAGAAGTTATTGTTGCCGGAAATTTGATTATCTCTTTAGGTCGGATTGTCTTGGTCAGGTTTTACCTGCGCAAAAAACGAAGAGCAGGAATTCATGCCAATTTTGTCTTGGGAATCAACCACATCGTCAGCATATTCAATGTTGGGATCGTCTTGCTGAGCATAATGGTTCTTTTTGATATCAGACCCCTGGAATTTTTGAGTAGCATCACCATCGTGGCGGCTGCCATCGCACTCCTGTCCAAAGACTACATCACCAATATGATCAACGGGCTTATCCTCATGTTTTCGGATCAGCTCACATTGGGTGACCATATCAAATTTGGGGAAATCAAAGGAAAAATCCAAGACATTACTCTCCTTAATGTCATCATTACCAATGAAGATGATGATTTGGTGATGATCCCCAACAGCCTTATCTTTTCATCCCAAGTCATCAACCACTCCCGGCAAAATGTAAAAAAGATAACCTTGGAATTCGAGTTAAAATTGAGTGCGCACCTTGATCTTGGACAGTTGGAGGAAGCACTCAAGAGCTCCCTCATCCCCTATGCGACCACTTCCATAGACCTAGAGACCTTTGTCATGAAAACATTGTCCATCCAAAAGGACGCTGTTCGACTGAAGATACAAGTACAACTCAATTCATCCGAAAGGTCCATGGAAAAAGAGATTAAAAGAAAACTTAATCAAAAGATAATACTACTGACAGGTGAAAACTAAACGGGACAATTTTTTTGACCAGGTCTATCAAGTTGTCCGGCTCATTCCAAGTGGAAAGGTAACGACTTACGGTGCTATCGCAAATTATCTGGGAACCAAGGGGAGTGCAAGGATGGTGGGCTATGCCATGAATGCAGCGCATGCCTATCCCGATATTCCAGCACATCGTGTGGTCAACAGGATAGGACTGCTCACCGGAAAGCACCATTTCAGCCATCCTGATGAGATGATGAACAAGTTAACCAAAGAAGGGATTATAGTAATTAATGATAAAGTCCTGCACTTTGAGATTCATTTTTGGAACCCAGCAATCTGCCTGGAACTATAAATGGAAATGATGTCCCTGGTAATGGAATTGTTACTCTCACACCTATTCATTTAACGATAGATTAAAATTTTGGGCACCACGTTTGAACTTTCTTGATAAATTTACTGATTTTGTTGGATATTAAAGATCTAATTAATACATTTGAAATGCATTTTTCAAGTTTCAAAAACAATAGCCCAGCTACCTAAGTTTATAGTGTTGCGTTTTGATTTAGGAAAATATACATTTTGAAAAGAAAATTTTATGGCAGGAGTTCTAATTCAGGAGAGACAGCCTAGAAGGGTTAAAAAAAGGAAATATGTTTCCTCAAAAAAGGTTTTACCCTCTAGATTTTTAAAGGCTTACCAACAAAAATTAAAACGGGGGTTTGATTTTTTTACAAGTGTTTTTTTATTTGCCACAGTATTTTCATGGCTTTTTCCCATAATCGGTTTAATCATAAAACTGGATTCCAAAGGTCCTGTCTTTTTCAAACAACTCCGCCACGGTAAAGACAACGTACCTTTTTATTGTTATAAATTTAGGTCCATGCACAAAAATGGAGAATCAGATATCAAACAGGCCACTAAAAATGATGCAAGAATTACCGGGATCGGCAAATTTTTGAGAAGTAGCAGTTTGGACGAACTACCCCAATTTATAAATGTATTGATCGGTGAAATGTCAATTGTTGGTCCACGACCCCACACCATTCCGATGAACGACAAATTTTCCGAAGAAATAAATAATTTCATGTACAGACATACGGTGAAGCCTGGGATTACCGGCCTGGCTCAAGCCAAGGGGTTTAGAGGTGAAACCAAGGACTTCTATGATATTTATTCCAGGTGTAAATTGGACATCTTCTATATCGATAACTGGTCTCCAATACTTGATATTAAAATTATGATTTGGACATTTTGTTCCCTGATTTTGAAAAAAACGGATGTCTATTGATTTTTTTCAGGCACTTTCGACAAAAGCCACAATCCTAAAAACATTAGAAGCCCATTTAAGATCAAAATTTCAAAACCAAATGAATATCCCCAAAACCAGTTTTGAGAATTCAGGGCAATGACAAAGGCCAAGAGCGGGGCTAGCACCGCAGGTAAAGGCACCCATTTGTCCCTGACTTGTCTATCAGTGAATAGTCCAAAACTATAAAGTCCCAACAATGGGCCATACGTGTATCCTGCTATAATGAAAACGGCATTGATGACACTTTGGTCATTAAACCATTGGATTACCAAAATAACCACAAACATTAGAAAGGTGAATCCCAGATGAACACTTTTGCGCACGGAGACTTGCCTTTTCAACGCATATTTTTTCTGAATTTCAAGAAAATCAAAACAGAAGGATGTCGTTAGTGCAGTAAGGGTTGAATCCGCACTTGAATAGGCTGCTGCGGTGATTCCCAATACAAATACGATCCCGGCAAAGGGCGAGAAGTATGAAGTCGCCAGTAATGGATATAATTCATCCGTCTTGGTGGGAATTGAAATCTGCTTGGCATCTGCATAAATATAAAGCAATATGCCCAACGCCAAAAAAATTAAATTTACTACTACCAGTATGTTTGTAAACCAAAACATGTTTTTCTGGGCGTCTGCCAAATTGCGGCAAGTAAGATTTTTTTGCATCATATCCTGATCCAAACCTGTCATTACGATGACAATAAATGCCCCTGATAGAAACTGCTTGAAGAAATTAGTCCCTTCTTGCCAGTTCCAGTTAAAAATTTTGGAATTGGGATGTGAAGAGACAACTTCAATCAGCTCACCTACCCCCCCAATTTGCAACTCCGCCATGACCAAGTATATGCTGACACCCACGGCAGCCAGCATAAAAAAAGTCTGAAGAGTATCCGTCCAAACTACAGTTTTAATCCCACCCCTAAAGGTATACAGCCAAATGAGCATGACAGTAATCAGAACAGAAACCCAAAAGGGGATGCCCCAATTGTCAAAAAGAATCAACTGCAAAACACTCGCCACTAAAAAAACCCGAATAGAGGATCCCAGGGTCCGGGATAAGATAAAGAAAAATGCACCTGTTTTATAGGACCAAAAGCCAAACCTTTGCTCAAGATATGCATAAATGGAAACCAGATTTAGCCTGTAGTACAAGGGAAGCAAAACCTTGGCAATTACGGCATACCCCACCGTATACCCCAAAATCACCTGAAAATAGTAGAAATTGCTATTGCCAACCTCACCGGGGACCGAAATGAAGGTTACCCCAGACAGGGACGCTCCTATCATTCCAAACGCCACTAAAAACCACGGTGACTGTCGGTCACCGGTAAAAAAAGTATCTTGGGAAAGCTTTCGGGTTGTGAACCAGGAGATAATGAACAACATTGAAAAATACGCTGTTATGACTATTAAAATCAAATTGGAATCCATATACGATTACGATTTAAAGCGTTAAAGTTGTAATTAATTATTAACTTTGCAAAATGAAACCATTAGAACAATTGATAGA
>JBBQXZ010000108.1:0-14776 GCA_038209145.1 Cytophagales bacterium
CCACCAAAACCAAGTGCTGATTACCTTCGCCTTAGATTGTTGGGTTGGAACGCCTGTCTGAATTTACCTTCGGGTGCCCCCTAAATCCCCATATATAAGGACTTATTTTAAGTGATTCTCGATTTAAGCTAACTCCGTCATGGAATTGTGAATTCCAATTATCTGAAAGCGTAATTGCAAATTACGCCTAGCAGTAATAAACTAGAAAGATGGCCTGGCGGCCGAAATCGGAGCAAAGTGAAGATCATGTACCCAGTGAATAGGGATTGGTGATTTTGGATTCAGGATTTAGGATGGGAGATATGGATTTGGAACGAGGACTGATGGATTTGTATCATTGTAAGATGTAGATCGTACCAAACCCTGAAAGGGTTCAACTTCTCAATAACCGGGGGTGTAGCGACAGCGAAACCCCTGGTTTGGGAATATACTTTATGTTGTGTTTTGGCCTCGGGGATGGTTGTGGCGTTATTCCTTTTCCGCCAAAACCAAGTGCTGTTAATCTTCGCTTTATACAGCTGGGTTGGAACGCCTGTCTGAATTTACCATTGAGTGCCCCCTAAATCCCCATATATAAGGACTTATTTAGGTAATATTCGATTAATTAAAAAATATGCAAACTGAAATTTTCTTCTCCGGGTGAGGTACTTTTTAGAAAACATGAAAAAAGCCTCCATCTATTCAATAGATGGGCTTTATTTATATTTTCGTAAATTAGTCGGACAACAGTAAATGGAAATATCAATTAATTCGATGATAATTGAATTTATCATCTAAATGGGTGATACTTTATAGTACCCATAAAAGCACTAAAGGCACCCTGGCAGCAAAACACTTCCCAGTTAACGCACATCCAACAAGGGATCCGATAGTCCCAAGACCCCAATCACCAAGAACCCAATCAAACCAGTCAGCAGCAGGTAATAGATGGTGGGGAAAACTGTCTTTCTGAGCACCATTCCCTCCTTTCCCAAAAGCCCCACCGTGGCGGATGCAGCCACTACATTGTGGATGGCGATCATGTTGCCTGCGGCTGCGCCTACCGCCTGCAGGGCCAACATCCAGGCGGGTGACATGGACAGGCTCTCGGCTACCCCATATTGGAAGAGCCCAAACATCAGGTTACTGACCGTATTGCTTCCGGCGATAAAAGCTCCCAAGGCACCGATCATGGGCGCAAACATCGGATAAATATACCCCACCTTCAGCGCAACCCATTCGGCCATTACGATGGGCATGGCAGCGAGCTCAAGGTCGTTTACTCCGGAATTGATATATACCCGCACCATGGCGACCGCAAACAGCAATACCGTACCGGCACTAAATATCATTCGGGTACTTTCCTTGAAGACGGATATAACCTGCTTTCCCTGCATGCCATGGAGGAAAAAGGTGATGAGGCAAACCAGCAGAATGATGGACCCCGGCAAATAGAGCGGCGTGCTGCTTGCGGAAATCTCAGTACCCAAAATATGCTCCACCCCGATCACTATACCGGTCAGCGCCCCTTTGATGGGCAACTGGGGCAGTCGACTTAAAACTAATATGATAGCCAGCAAGAAATACGGTGTCCACGCTTTCCACAACGGGATCCTTTTTTGATCCTCGTCCAGCGAAAAGGACAGCTTCCCCATCCACTCCTCCGGCCACGAGGCCCGGTCCTCCATTTCCCATGATTTTTTGGGGAGCAAAAACCCCCTTTTGGCTGCGGTCACGACGATACTCAACCCAACCAACGAACCCAACAGGGAAGGAAATTCGGGGCCTAAAAATATCCCGGTGAGGACATAGGGCACGGTAAATGAAATTCCCCCGAAAAGCGCAAAAGGAAACATCTCCAGCCCTTCTTTCCACGACCGGTTTTTTCCGAAAAACCGGGTAAGCATCAGTACCATCAAAAAGGGCATCAGGGAACCGACGATAGCATGGGTAATGGCGGCATTGGCGGTGACCATCTGGAGTACATCGGCATATTCCAACCCAGCAGCAGCGAGCTGGGCATCCAACTCGGGGTGTTGAATTCCTCCCCGTAGCCCCACCAAGATGGGTGTACCCACCGCCCCAAAGGTAACCGCGGTACTTTGCACCATCATCCCCAAAATGACAGCAGCCAGGGCGGGAAAACCCAGCGCAACCAACAAGGGGGCTACAATAGCCGCAGGCGTACCAAAGCCGGCGGCACCTTCTATAAATGATCCAAACAACCAAACGATAATTATCACCTGTACCCTCCGATCGGAACTGATGCCTGCAAATCCAAGACGAATTGCACTTACGCCTCCTGAATACTTTAGAAAATTTAGGAGAAGAATGGCAGCAAAAATGATGTAGAGAATATCAAAGGTGATAAAAAAGCTTTGGATGGTGGACGCCAACACATTGAGCCAAGAGAACTCCCAAAACTGCAGGGCGATCCCCGCAGTCAATAGAAAGGTAACGGGCATGGTCTTCTTGGCGGATACCCTAAACCCCACCAACATGACCGCAGCCACAAGTATGGGAAGAAAAGCGAGAAAGAAAAGGAGATTTAACGACATGGCTTTTTGGGATTACTGTATTTTTAAAAGCGGAAAAACTAACCCCGCAAGGTGAAATCCAAATTTTCGGTTACCCTGTCGTTCTTTTCTTTCAGTACCTGTAAGTACCGCGCAATCCTTTGTCTTGCCGTATTCAAATGTTCATTGTTTAGATTGATATTCAACAAATCTATAAACCAGGGAATCTTTTGCTTTTCTGACACATAGACTTGTGCTATTTCTTTGGCAATGGGCAGGGTCGTATGTTTAGATGAATCATGTACATCTTTACTACTGGCTTTCAACAGTTTATCATATTCCTCTTCAAGCAGTTGTTGGAAAAGTTCAACTGTAAACTCCGTACCTTCGGAAATTCCGGATTCGACATCGGATTCGGTAAGCCGGGCGCTTTTGTGTACCCACTCCCAGAGAATGCTCAGTCGGATTTCTCCTGTAGCCATGTCTTCCATCAAGTAAAGGACATCTTCGTTGCCAAAAAAATCTGCGGGCTTTAAGGCAGCGGCCTGCATTCCCTGACCGAATGCATTTCCGTACTGAAGTGCCACACTGATCAGGTTTCTGGCTCCACGGATATTTCTGGGGGCAGGTTCCAGTAAAATCAAACCGTCTGCATCTGATTCCGAATAGGTAAGGGGTGGAAATTCTCTTCCCATCTGATTTGCTTCTCCTACTTTTTCCCATACGGGCCGGACGATGTGAACCATTTTCCAGTGGGCTACCCATTTGCCACTTGCTCCTTTGCGCTGCTCCCTTTCGGCACCGCCTATGGCCTTTTCCATGCTGGAGGAGACACCTGCCGCTGATCCTACCGGGATATTGGGCTCCATGCCTCCCTGCCAAAGGGCAAAATTTCCATCCCTGTCAGGGGTGTTGACCGCCCTTCTTACCCGGTCCTCGTAATTTCGCATATAGCCATAGGTCATGCCAATGGATTCTATATTCGGATTAACGAAGGATGTATCCCAAGCCAAGGCATCGGACACGCTGTTGATGTAGTCCCAGCGGCCGGTATTGTATCCCACAAAGTGCTTCCCGAGGGCAGCCCTGATCTCCATCAACTGAAACGTTGCTTCCAGCTGCTCCACCAACACATATACATTAATTGTGCCTTCCCGAAGCTTGAGAAAATGCTCCAGCTCTGAAATCATCTTATTCCAGAAGCCGGCTTCCTCGGCGGTCTGGATTTTGGGAAGATATAGTACGATGGAGGACCCCGCATCAATCAGGGCCTGATAGTTATTGACCACATATAGCGTCAGGTCCACGATGGAGGCCGCCACGGAAGAACCGTCAGATTCCCGGATGTGCCTGTCATCCAAATGTAATCCCCTCGCCCTGAATATTTTGGTGGTAAAATCCAGCTGAGACCTCCAATCGGTGATTTTCTCCTCACCGAAAAAATCCATGGACCAGGCATTCATTTGCCTCGCCACTTTTTCTGCCACATCCAAAAAAAGCTGATCCTTGTGGATGGCCAGTTTTAGGTTTCGCTGATTGTCCAGCGACATGGTGCTGATCTGACCCAAGGCGTCTTCCCCATCAAACATCCACCCATCTGCTCCTGAGAGCAAGGCGTAGGCCACATTTCGGATGCTGTCAGCCACAGGGGCATTGGGCTTGGCTCCTGGCCCTGTTCCCTGGATCCATTGACGCTGAAGATCTTTAGGGATTTCCGATCCCACAAAATTTCCCGACCGGGCATCACCCACTAGGATATCTGTGCCAGCTATGCGGCTTGACGCATCCAAAAAATGAATGCGTTCCTTAGATTTCGCCCGGGTTAGACGGCGCTCCATACGCTTTTTCATCAAATCTTTCAGTTCCTTGTTGAAACGGGCCATATGCTCGAGGGCCTTAAGAACCAAAGGCGTGTACACATCGGGATATTTTTCTTTCAAATTGTCTCTGATGATGATAGAAGGTTTACTCATGGGGTTTATTTAGGGTTTTAAAAAAGAAATTGATTTTGGATTCCAATTTATAATAAATTTGTCGGTATTACACCCGATGCTGGATGATTTGCTCCCTCATTATTTACATTAATAAAAATACACACGCTAGCTGTTGCCTGTTACGTTAGGTGAAAGTAGGGCAGAAAACAATGCCTTCTTTTCACCACCTATCCCATATGCAACTTGCTTTTGAAGCATACTGATGAATTCAACCCCTCTTTCCATACACCCTGACTGTTTAATTGAACCCCTTACCTTATTGAAAGAAAAGGCCCTGTGGATACCTGGTAAAAAGCGGCTGTTTCTTGCTGACACCCATTTTGGAAAGGCAGGGCACTTTAGAAAAGCCGGCATACCCATTCCCGAAGATATCCATACATCCGATTTCCACAAGTTGGGAAGGCTGTTGGCCAACCTTCAGCCGCAGGAAGTATATATTTTAGGTGACTTATTCCATAGTGACTGGAACGGAGAGTGGGATGTCGTCAAAGCCTTTTTTCTTAATTTTCCCAACATCAACTTTCATTTGATTTTGGGTAATCACGACATTTTAAAACCATTCCACTACCGCCAAACCGTACTTCAGGTACACGGTCCCGGGTTGGTGGTGGATGAACTTATCCTCAGTCACGAACCGTTGGCTACTATCCCCGAAGGAAAATTAAATCTGTGTGGCCACCTACATCCCGGAATTCGGCTCCGCGGTAAGGGACGGCAACACTTGCGTCTTCCCTGTTTTTTTCTCCGAAAAGACCTGATGATATTACCGGCATTTGGGCGGTTTACCGGGTCAGCTTCGGTTCAGGCAATGGAAGGTGACGGCATCTATGTCGTTACCCCAAACGAAGTTATTCCGTTGAATTTACCCGATAAGGTTGGTTAAGTTGCAATACCTGTTTAATTTTGATTTTAAATACCGGTAACATGAGTAAGATCCACCGAAAAAAGACACGGTTAGGCAGCTACAAATTTGTAAGCGTGCTTTTCAGCATTACCCTGTCTTTATTCATTACTGGGTTGGTTGGTCTGATCATCATCCAAGCTAAAACCCTGACATCGATTATCCGGGAAAATATTGAAATTCAGGTTTTTCTGAACAAAAACCTAGAAAAAGCGGATGTTGACCGTATAACCACACTTCTTCAGAAAAAGCCCTACATCTTGGACAAAGAAGGGACCAAGCGATTTGCCTATATTTCCAAAGAGGAAGCCGCGGTTGTTTTTATGGACGAAGTAGGTGAGGATTTCACCCAATTTATCAACGACAATCCCCTTAGGGATACATTTACGTTCTCAGTCGCCGAGGAATACCAAACGGCGGTGCTGATAGAAGATATCGTTGCTGAACTTCAGGCCCTAGATGGAGTTTTTGAAGTTACCTACATGAGTGATCTGGTGGAGTCTATCAACAAAAACCTGCTTAAAGTAAGCATGGTACTGGGTGCTTTTATCTTGATTTTACTCGTCACGGTGGTTATACTTATTAACAATACGATCCGGCTTGCCTTATTTTCACAGCGTTTTCTGATCAGAAGCATGCAGTTGGTGGGAGCTACCAAAGGTTTTATCCGCAAACCCTTTCTACTGCGGGCATTTTTTTACGGTGCTCTGGGAGGACTTCTGGCCTCTGTCCTTTTGTTTGGCCTCATGGAATACGGCAAGCAAGTCATAGATGGATTCAACCTACTCTATAATTTCAAATGGTTGCTTGTCCTCTTTGGAGGATTGGTTTTTCTGGGTGCCTTCCTTTCCTTTTTCAGTACTTTAAAATCAGTAAATAAATACCTTAACATGTCTCTGGACGAACTCTATTAATTTTATGCAAAAAGATTCATTCCCATTTAACAGGAAAAATTATCAGTTGATGTTGATCGGCATGGCCATCATCGTGGCGGGATTTGCCATTATTGGTTTGGATGGAGAGCAGCACGGGTTTGGCTTTATGGGGATTACCTTGGGACCCATCGTTACCTTAGCGGGATTTCTATTCCAGTTTTACGCCATCTTCTACCGTCCCCAGCAGAATAAATGACAGTATTTGAAGCCATTATCCTTGGAATCGTTCAGGGATTGACCGAATTTTTACCTGTTTCGTCCAGCGGGCACCTTGAAATGGCCGGCGTTTTATTGGGGTCTACCTCCCTTCCAGAAGAAAATTTAATGTTTACCATTGTGGTGCATTTTGCCACTGCCCTGAGTACCATCGTGGTATTCAGAAAGGACATTGCTGAAATAGTAATGGGCTTGTTCCAGTTTAAATGGAACGCTGAAACGGCCTTTTCATTTCGGATTATTTTATCCATGATTCCGGCAGTGATCATTGGGTTGTTTTTTGAGAAAGAACTCGAGCAACTCTTTGGCGGAAAGATCATCTTTGTGGGATCCATGTTGCTGGTTACCGCTGTTCTACTTTTCTTGGCAGACAGGGCAACGGATACGGGCAAGCCCGTGACTACGTTAAACGCAGTTATCATTGGCATCGCACAAGCTATTGCTATGTTGCCCGGCATATCCCGGTCCGGAGCAACCATTTCTACCTCCGTGCTTTTGGGCATAGACAAGGGAAAGGCTGCCCGGTTTTCCTTTTTGATGGTACTCCCTTTGATCATTGGTAAAATCGGCAAGGATCTAATGGATGGCAAACTGACCTATGACGGTGACGAATTCGGGGTTTTGGCCGTTGCCTTCATCTCAGCATTTATTGCGGGACTGATTGCTTGTACCTGGATGATTCAATTAGTGAAAAAGAGTAAACTGACCATGTTTGCCATTTATTGTTCCATCGTGGGAGTGATAGCCATTATTGCGGGACTATTGATGTAACTATGGAAGAAGGAATCGTTTTTTTAGTCGATAAACCCTACGAATGGACCTCTTTTGATGTGGTCAAAAAAATAAGGAACGCCCTAAAAATTAAGAAAGTGGGGCATGCAGGCACCCTTGATCCATTGGCTACGGGCTTGTTGATTATCTGTGCCGGAAAGATGACCAAACAGATTGACAGCTTCCAGCGGCAGGAAAAGGAATACACGGGTACCTTCGTGATTGGTAAAACCACCGAATCCTTTGACCTTGAAAAAGAGGTTGTAGAGGTAGCTGACATCTCCCACATTACGGAGTCGGATATCCTGGCAGCCGTTTCGCAACTGACTGGTGAAATCCAGCAAATTCCACCGATGCATTCGGCCATAAAAAAAGATGGGAAGCGCGTCTACGAATCCGCCCGTAAAGGGATTACGCTGGAATTGGAGGCGCGGAAAGTGACGGTTCATACCTTTGAAATTACCGGTGTTTCCCTGCCTGAGATCCATTTTCGAATTGTATGTACCAAGGGCACCTATATCCGTAGCCTGGCGCGTGACTTGGGTGAATTATTGGGAGTTGGTGCGTATTTGGCTGCATTGATAAGAACCCGTATTGGAGAATATCGACTGGAAGATGCGGATAACCTTCCTGAATTGATCGAAAAAATAAAAGGCGGACTGCATGAAAATCTATGAAAACTTTGTTGATTTTCAACCTATTGCCCATGCCGTAGTTACTATTGGGACATTTGACGGGGTGCACCTTGGTCACCAGAAAATCCTGAAACGCCTGCGTATCCTTGCTGATCAATCCCAGGGAGAAACGGTATTGATTACGTTTTGGCCCCATCCCCGAATGGTGCTTCGCCCGGATAACCACAATATCAAGCTCCTTTCTACCTTTGAAGAAAAAAACAGGTTGTTAGAGGAGTTTGGGGTCGATCATTTGGTCAGTATTCCCTTTACCAAAGCGTTTTCGGAGACCAGCTCGGAAGAATTTATCCACCACATATTGATAGAAAAAATCCAGACCAAAATTTTGGTCATCGGGTACGACCATAAATTCGGGAAAGGACGGGAAGGCGGTTTCGAGCACCTGCATGCCAACCAAGAGAAGTACGGGTTCGAACTGGAAGAGATACCCCGGGAGGACATTGATTCCATCGGCATCAGCAGCACCAAAATCCGGCAGGCACTTGAAAAGGGGGACATTGTTTCCGCCAATAATTTTTTGGGTAGACCCTATGCCCTTACCGGCAAGGTCATTCAGGGGAGACAGATAGGCCGTTCCATCGGATTTCCCACGGCTAATATCGAAATCGCCGATCCCAACAAGCTTATTCCCTATGACGGTGCCTATATCGTACAGGCTTCCGTGAAAGGACGCCTTGTTAATGGCATGTTGAATATTGGCCACCGCCCTACCCTCAGCGGCCTGAATAAAACCATTGAGGTTCATTTGTTCGATTTTGAAAGCACCATTTATGGGTTGGAGGTTGGCATTTTCTTCTTGGATTTTCTACGACCCGAAATTAAATTTTCCGGGTTACCCGCCCTGAAAGATCAACTGGATAAGGATAGAATTAAGGCAAGGGAATTTTTTGGTTTGTAAACTGGAAATTAAGGTTTTGAATCTAGGATGTCAGATCAACCGTTTCGTGGTTTTGGCGGGAATGGGTTGGCCGTATTGGGGGGCATACGGCCAAAACTGGGTGATTTGCGCTGTTTTTACCCTGGGTTGAAACCCAGGGCTATCAAATCGGCCACTCCGCTGGAGTTTTTTGGGAAGGTCGATTTGCGAAAGGTTGGTTCTTGGGTGGGATTTAGACAACCTGTTGGGAGGCTGTTGTGGTTGCAAATTAAGGTGTAAAATTAAAACCTAAAAAGATCCGCAAGAAAACGGTGCCAACAAGGCCTTAGGAACATGTCCCTTAGGATGTTTTAAGCTTTCAACTCGTTACATAAAGCAAACATTGATTGTTGCCTTTTTGACCACTTTCCTAAAAATGGATATGCTTTTCAAAAATTCAAGGCACCTTTTCAATTTCTTTAGTAGCTTTGCAAGCTGAAAAAAAACAGACATATTGAGGAATTTGGGGATGGGTAGCCATTTACGAATTGCCACTTTGGAGCAACGCTTACACCTATGAAAAAATCAGAAATCAGTTTTACGGTCAATTTGGATGAAAAAAGCCTTCCCAAAACGATCGAATGGAATGCGACGGACAAAGAAGCGGAAGGAGTAGAATCCACGCAAAGCATCAGCCTGAACATTTGGGATAACCTGAACCAAAGCACCCTTCGCATAGACCTATGGACCTCTGACATGTCGGTCGTGGAAATGAAGCGTTTTTATATCGATATCTTAGGAGGAATGGCCCAGACTGTACTTAACAGTACCGGGGATGAATACTATGCGGAAGAAATCAAAGAACTCTGCGACCGCTTGGTGAAGCATGTCAACGAGGAAAACAAAAAACAATAGAAAAGGCAAATTGCTTACTCTATCCAGTTAATAGCTTGTACTTATATTGGATTCCCCATCGGAGTCGAGAACATAGGATGCACTGTTGTCACCAATATCCTGGGTTAGCTTGTTTTCCTACACACCACCATTACTTCCCTTTTGCCAATTGCGCCTTGATCTCCTTGATCCGGTCCCGGATGCTCAGGTTGGATATATCCACTCTATCAGACACGGCCTTGAGAAAATCCGCCACCGCTCCTTCGTGGGGGGTGGATTTACCGTCCTTGATGTGCACGTAGCGCATGGTCGTCCACAGTAAGGTTTTGAGTTCTTCCTTGCTGTCATCCGTCATGTAATATTCTACGACTACCGATTGGTGGTCGTGCCAGATTATCCGGCTCATTGCCCGCACCCACTCCCCTACTTTTGCCGGCCTGATATAGGAAATATTGTGGTTGTAGATTACCCAGGCAGCGTTGTATTTCCGGATAAAATCAATCATTTCCACCCCATACAACTTGGGGACCTGGTCTTCGCGCGCATTGAAAAAATAGTCAAAATACTTGGCATTGTTGAGGTGCTGTAGTGGGTCGCAGTCCTGAAACCGGACGACCACCCTGCTTTCCGTTTCTCTGGGATAATGCCTCTCTGAATCAAATTCAAACATGGGTTATTTTAAATTGGTTTTGTCTTACAAAAATATGCAGAATATATATGATTTAAATCATGGTTAGTTTCTGAATAATTCCCTAAATTCAATTTTCAATGCTTAACTAACCTTTGGAACCATGAAAATTCTCGTGCCGACGGATCTTTCAGACAACGCGCGCAATGCCCTGCATTTTGCAAAAAGCTATGCCAAAAACCAGGATGCTACCATCACCTTGCTTTACGCCTATTATGCAGTATATGACTTTGCTGCCCAGGCAGCCGAAATCATCTCGGCCATAGAGCAGGACGCCAAGGCGGCCTTGAAAAAGGAAATTGTGGACAGCGGAGAAGGGGTTATCATCGACTATAAAATCGTGCAGGGGACCATCTCCACCGCCATCAATGCCACCGTATTGGCAGGCGACTATGACCTGATTATCATGGGAACCCAGGGAGCCAGTGGAATAAAAAAAACCCTGATCGGATCCAATACCGCCACGGTCATCAAAGAGTCCGAGGTACCCGTCATTGCCGTTCCTGCGCAGGCCACTTTTGAAGGGGTAGAAAAAATTACCGTAGCCGTAGAGCTGGACAAGGAGGATGAAAAGCTTTTCAAAAAATTTATGCAGCTTACCGAATCTTGGAATCTGCCGTATGCGGTGCTACATATTGAGAACAAACACGATTTCAACAAAGACATTTCCTTCAAAGGTCTGAAGGATTTCCTTGCCGAAAGCTACCCTGACTGTGACTATGAGTTTATAATCATTAAGGCTGACGAATTTGAGGCAGGGACAAAAAAATACCTCGCCGGAGAGCCGAATACCCTGCTTGTGATGCTTTCGAAGAATAAAACTTTTTTTGAGTTTTTGTTCAATAAAAGCCAGAGTGTCCAATTTGCCTATCACACCCATGTGCCGCTTTTGATCGTCAAATAAACCGTGTTTTCGTGAAAGCCATCGTCATAACGCAACCCGGAGGACCAGAGGTTCTACAACTTGCAGAGCGGGAAAAGCCCACACCCGGCCCCTTGGAAGTCCTGATAAAAGTAGCCGCCGCGGGCGTCAATCGCCCGGATGTATCCCAGCGGAAAGGCAACTACCCGCCACCTCCCGGAGCCCCGGCAGATATTCCCGGCCTGGAAGTGTCCGGTGTAATCGTCCAGTTAGGGGAAGAAGTGAAAAGCTGGGAAGTTGGGGACGATGTTTGCGCCTTAATTGCGGGGGGCGGGTATGCGGAATACGTTACGGCTCCAGTGGAACAATGTCTGATCATCCCTGAAGGTGTAACGTTGGCAGATGCCGCCTCACTTCCAGAAACGTTCTTTACCGTCTGGAACAACGTGTTTGAAATCGGTAAATTCAAACCGGGAGAAAGGGTGCTGGTACATGGTGGAAGCAGTGGCATCGGCGTGGCAGCCATACAACTGGTCAAAGCCATGGGTGGGATCGTCTATATCACTGCCGGGTCTGATGAAAAATGCCGTTTTTGTGAACAGCTCGGGGCAGCACTTGGCATCAATTACAACAGTTCCGATTTCGAAGAGCTGATCCGCACCGTCACGGATGGAAAAGGAGTGGATATCATCCTGGATATGGTCGGTGGAAGCTATGCCGAGAAGAACATCCGGCTTTTGGCCTATAAGGGCCGACTGATCCAGATCAATGCCATGGAGGGAAAAATGGGTTCGGTGGACCTGATCCGAATCATGAAAAACAGCCTTACCGTTACGGGATCCACCCTTCGGCCCCAGTCTGCCGCGTACAAGGGCCACCTGGCTAAGTCGCTGATGAATGAGGTATGGCCCTTTTTTCCGGAAAAGATAAAACCCATTATACATGCCCGGTTTGCCCTGGCAGACGCCTCTAAGGCCCATGCCCTGATGGAAAGTTCGGCCCATATCGGAAAGATTTTGTTGGAGGTCAAGCGGTAAAAAAATAATATCTGGTAATATCCGCTTTCGATGTTATAATCTTTTAATGTGTCAAACTTCCGTATCCCGGAAAATAGGACCAATAAACAGGATCGGCAGTAAAACCAGCATATACTAAACGTGCGTAATCCGGAAGGATTGGGACAATTGGATCATTTGGATGTTTGAGAAATGGGATTATCTTTGGAAAGTAAAGAAGTAGATTAAATAAAACCTCCTACAAATTGCAAAATATAGCGGAATTTGGGATAAGGTTTTGTGAAGGGGAACATTGTTGCCATGTTAGAACAGTGTTTCTAAAGAATTCGAAGTTATAATGAATACAATAGTAGCAATTTGATAAATGAAAACATATGATAAAGGAAATCAATATAATGAATTTCTTAAGTTTTAAGAACGAAAAATTTATTTTCAATGATAAGCAAAACATTTTAGTAGGAATAAACGGGTCAGGAAAATCAAATTTTATTAAAACTATACGACTCTTAAAAGAAGGTGTCGCTGGAAAAGGCCTAAAGAAATATATGATTGACACTCTTGGCGGACTGGACAATATATTATTTAAAATAATTAAATCTGAGAGTACAAATAATCATGTCGAAATAATCTATACACTTGATTCGGCAGTTTTACGTGAATATGGTTTTAAATTTACAGATGACATCATTTATTCAATAGAGTTATATAAAAATCCAAGTGTCACTAATTATTATGTAAAGGAAAAAATTCAAAACAGTAAAGGCTACTTATATCTGGAATTCGATAATGGTACAGGCATCTTGAACGAATTAAAGGAAAATGACACATATCAAAAAAAAACAGGTTTAGTTAAATATTATGACTTCATAGAACCAACAGAACTTGCATTATCAAAAATATATGATACAGATAGATATTTTGCACTATCCACAATACGTAAAGCAATAAGTGATATAATGGTTTATGACTATTTCGACACTACTCCGAAAAGCCCAATCAGAAAACCAATGCTACCAACATCTGAGAAAAGATTATTGTCAGATGGCACAAACCTTCCTCAAATTTTAAATACAATTAAAATCAGCCACAAATCGAGTTACAATAATATTTCCAAAATGCTCAATGAGGTAAATTCAAAATTTCAAGGATTTGATTTTAACTTCATTGGAGGAAATATAGAACTTATGCTTGAGGAAGAAAATCTTGAAAGTTCAATTCATGTTTCAAGTATTTCAGACGGAACCTTGAGGTATTTATGTTTATTGTCTATTTTATTTAACCCTGAAAGGGGTTGTCTAGTATGTATTGATGAACCTGAAGTTGGCCTTCACCCAGATATGATTGCTAATATCAGCCGATCTATTATTGAAGCATCGGAGAAAACTACAATGCTTATTTCAACTCATTCCGAGAATTTATTGAATTACTTTGAAGTTGAGAATATTAGAGTATTCGAAAAAGATGAAAATAATGCTTCAAAAATATTCAACTTTACTAAAGAAAATTTTAAGGGATGGTACGAAGACTTTAGTGTTGGAACGATGTGGAGACAGGGAGATTTAGGAGGTAACAGATGGTAAATAGACGGTATTTATTCATTGAAGGTGCAAAAGACACTACTAATGGAGATTTAAGAGAAGGATTTGGTAAACTTTTGGAAAAAAAAATAAAAGGTAAAATGCCTAGAATAAGTATGGGAGAAGGGAAACTTCAAACAATAAACAAGTTTAAAAATTCTAATGACTCCAAACTTCTTTGTGATTTAGATAGACATAGCTCATATATAGCAACTGATTTAAATGAATATGATTTGAATAGTAAAAAAGAATCAGTATTTTATATGATTCAAGAAATGGAAGCTTGGTTTATATCACAACCCACTTTACTTGACAAATTTTATGGTAGTCAAATAAGTAACAAACTAGCTATAAAACCTGCCACAGAAGTTTCTGAACCAGACAAGGAGTTGCAAAGAATTACTAAAGATACCAAAAAAGGAACTTATCATAAAATTAGACACGGAGCCGAACTCCTTAAGTTACTCGATGTAAACAAATTATCGAATGACTTCCCTGACTTTAAGCGATTGGTTGAATGTCTACAATATAGCACTGATGCTAATCGAGGTACTGTCTTAAATAGCAAGTGAATTTTTAAGATTTTTTCTTAAATTTACATCAGCGAAAAGAGGGCTTCAGGCGATTCGTTGCACGGAAGTTCATCTACTGTAGGGCTGGTTGATGCTGGCCCTACTTTTTTGGTGTCTCCTACGGAGCCAAGCGAAAAGAAGGGCTTAGGCTCATCATTACCGGAATATTTTTGGGTTGATAGGTGGTAGTTCTGATCATACTCCTGGTCCTTTTTCCAAAGTGCCCATATCAATACCAACAATTTTCTTTGAACCGCCACATATGCCTGCATTTTTGTTTTCCCTTTTGCTATTAACCTGTTGA
>JBBQXZ010000109.1:0-14708 GCA_038209145.1 Cytophagales bacterium
TTTCCCGTCTTGGTGCCAAACCAGGCCAAGGTAATGTCTCCGGCGTTACCGTGCTTGTCGCCACAGTCGGCATAGTTGTAATACCACCCCGAGGGAGCCACACTCAGGTACCTGAAGTCGGCACTTGCCTTAAAGGCAGGATAATCGGCAATCCCAAAATCCGTCCCAAAAGCCGATTCCAACATCGCCGAAGTCAACACAGAAAAACTGGTCCCATATCCCCAATAGGTGGATCCTTCGGGATATACGCCATCCGGCCCATATTCCTCCAACGCATAAGGCATTCCGTCCAGCGATCTACTGATGGTTTTGGACGCCAGCTCCGGATCGATATCCGCAATCATGATCGCTGCTGCAATCATGCCCCCATTGCAGACCTGATTCCAGTTGTTGGTTCCGTTGACCCAAGTCCGATTGCCCTCCCAGCTCGGGTTGATGCCTTTTTCGATAAGTGCGTTTTTTGCCAACGTAACCGTGGACTTAGGCAGGTCCTTGCCTACCCAATCAATGGCTATAGCCACAGCGGTAGCCATCTCTGCTACATCCAGGTAGTGGGAAGGGTTCCAGTCTATAAAATTGGATACGGCAATCACTTCTTCATTGATTTTATCCAGCAGCTTTTTGTCCTTTTCCAGCCGGTAGGTCATCCCCAGAACGTTCATCCTGTATAGCATTTCCCTGGAAGTATTAAGCAATCTCCTTCCGATCATGACCCGCTCCAGCACCGGCTGATCCAATACCTGATAGGCGTTTAGCCTGATCCCCTCATAATAATTGGCAACCATGGGATCATTCTTGATTTGGCTTTTCACCTTTCTTTCCAAAGCCGGTGTAAGAACTAACTTGGGACTTGATTTTCTCAAGTTTCGTTTGAGGTAGGCCTCGGTGATCGGGTTATCCAGCTTAGGGGGGTCATCGTTGTATGAACCTGTCGGAAGCGCCATCAGATTTATATGTATTAAAATGAACAAAACAGGGGTCAGCAGCCCCTTTATCCAAGCAGTTGCTGAAAGGCTATTTGATTTCATACTGGTTTTCATATAATCTGGGTTTTTGATGTTGATTTCTGTCATGGCAAATAGTGATTCACTTACCAACTTTAGTGGTCACGGCTATACCTATGGGCCTCCGAAGCCGTACGGGGTCTTCAATCCAGGGAACAGCATCCAAAGGACTCTCTGCTTCCCAATCCTCCCATGAAAAGCGGAAGATAGCTCCGTCCCCAGTTTTATTGTCAAAAGCCGCTACATAAATCAGTTCCTGATAATAGGTAGGATACCCCAAGCGGGTGTACTTGTTTGATCCCAGTCTTTTTTTCCTTACTAACTCTCCCGAGCGGCTAAACTGAAGCAAGCTCCCTGCAAAATCAGAAACCAGAAAACAATCCTTATCTGGGACAGGGGCAATACCAAGGAGGCTGGTAAAACCCCCGGATTCATTAGATCCTGTAAATATTGGGATAATAGTATCATTTCTGACCAACAATAATTGACTGGGAAATGAGAATTGAATTTTTCCAGTACCGTTTTGCAACGCTATGCTGCCTTGGGTAGTCACCAAATACGAATAGTCATCCAATTTCGTGATGGCATTCGGGCCGTTTAAGTCATTGGGCTTTCCATGGCCACTTTTCCACAATTCCAATGGCCCATTTGGGTTCCAGCAATAGATTTCATCGGTGCGAAAACTACATAGGCAGCCTCCACCTTCTTTGTCCATATAAAACCCATAAGGCCTTATCAACCCAGAAAAAATAACATGGGGAAGAGGAGGAATTTCCCCGCCAATGTCCAACCTTAGAATACCCTGCCCATCCCCCGGTTCATTTCTTCCGGAGGAAATATACAGGAGGTTTTTATTTCCCATCCACAATTGGTCTGGGACCTGCATGCCCGCGGCTCCTCTCGGGACAAGCTCCTTCACAAAGCTTCCGTTATTCAGGTTGTAGGCAAGAATATTCTCTGATGCCGTATTTCCGATGACAAGCCATTCTTCGTTTTGTTGGGCCCTCAGGTCGGAATTGATGGCAAACAAGCTGAATAAAAACACCACTCCACCGGATAGCACCAATCTCATATTGGTGTCACAAATCTTCAAACCCGCTCTCAAATATGGCTTCATCTCAATAAACCATTTTGGGTTTCATCAAGGTAGGAAAGGTCCATGCAAAATGATGCAAGGGGTAGCTTACGGGTTGTGCCACAGCGGCGTATTCCCCATATCTGGGATCATCATATATGCCTTCCATGGCCTCCATCAGATTACCTGGCCAGGAATCCGGTGAACCCGGACGCTGATTATCATGCCAGGGCCAAGCAGTGGGATCCTTGACAAATTTGAGTAAATAATCCAGTCCCAATTTAACCGATCGGCCCTCTTCTTTCCAATGGAGCAGGTCGGTTCCTTCCGCCTGAAGTATCACCCAACAGGCAGCAGTGATGGGTGCCAGCGAAAAATAGGTATACCACAGTCCCCTGTCCTGCCTGCGGACTTCTTCGGGCATATGTCCGTCTGCTGCTATTTTTTCAAACAGATCGGATTTGATCAACCGGATGTTTTCCGTCATTTCATCCGCATCTTCCAGATAGACGGCACTCAATACAGATCCATATCTACCCCAGTCCGCCCAGTTGTTTTTTCTGTTTCGGATTTCATTGCTTGCCCTTTGATAGACATTTGACGTCCAGGCTCTAAATGTTTTTTGATTTTTAGCCTTCCATATTTTTTGGTCCTTCATCAAGTCGGCGGCAATCAGCAAACCCGGCCCGGAGTAGGCCATTACCAAGGGTCCATCTGCCTCACTATATCCTTTGTTTTGTTCCGCCCAAGCATTCAAAAAATAAATAGCCTTTTTGCCGTATTTTTTATCTCCGCCAAGCCGATACGCCAGGGCGCAGGCATACGCGTAAAATGAGTCTGCCTGTAAACTCCCGGAATTGTTTCGGTGACCATCCGGATCCACATAAAATCCCGGGACGGCAAAATCTGTAAGTGCGTGATGTTTTTGGGCTAAGGCCGTATCGGCATAAGAGAGCAATTGCAGGTATGCCTGATAATAGGGTTCGGTTTTATTTTCAATCTGGGTCCGGACAAAGCGAATTTGCGCTTCTGGATGCATGCCATTACTGGCAGAGGATGTCAAATAAAAAGCAACTAAAAAGAGAAAGCTGAGAAAGAGAGAAAGTGGCAATTTGGGTTTCATGGGTAATTTATCTTATGCGATAAAAATAGGCAATTTCATTGAAAAAGGTAGCGGTTTGCAACAAAAATACTCGGTTGCCAATCAAAATTCCACCAACGGAAAACACAAAAATCCCCCGAAACCTTCGGCTTCGGGGGATTAAATAACTGAACTACTCAATCAGCCTTCTTTCAATCCCAACCTGGATTCTGACCGATCGCCGGATTTTGAGCCAAATCATTCAAAGGTATTGGCCAGAGATAATCCTTGTTTTCATCAAAGACGGGGTTGTCCCAATCGGTATTTTTATATACGTCGATATAGGTTTTACCATTATCCGGATCCACACTCGTTCTTATTATAGAACCTGGGAATCTCGCTTGATTTGCCGAATTCCACTGTATGCCCATGTCCTTTTTCAGGAGTTTTTTACCTTGCTTCCATCTCCTCAAATCATCGTATCTGAACCCTTCGCCAAAAAGTTCTATTCTTCTTTCCCTGCGGATTTCTACGATTAGGGAAGATACCCCATCATTTGCATACCTGGGATCCATTGGCGGGCTGAGGCCCAGAGAAGGCATCGCTACTCTGCTCCGGAGCCGGTTAATGCTCCTGTCCAAATCAACTTGCGTAATTTCTCCTAACTCGGCCTTGGCTTCAGCATAGTTGAGCAAAACCTCCGCATATCTCATAATTAGGGCAGGAAATTCTCCCGTATCAAAGGCTTTTCCAATCATGTCGTCCGCATTGTAATGTTTGATTACATGATACCCGGTAGATGAAGCCCTTCCACCCGGCATGCCGGCTATCCTTGGATAGGACAACCCATCGGCATTGTGGTATTTGTAAAATGCTGCATCGGCAGGATGTAGAATGGTCTGTCTTAATCTGGGATCTCTATTTTCAAAGACTTTTTCGAATACATCATCTCCTTGATATGAATTGGAAAGTGTAATTGGAAGTCCATCCGTACACAGGTAATCCTCCACCACATTTCGGGTAGCACCTCCTGTTAAATCATAATACCCCTGCACGTTATTATTCAAAATTCCCAATCTGTATCTTCTCCATATCATCACTTCTGGATTGCCGGTAAGATCTGCCAATCCCCGGTGAAAAGAGTTATAATCCCTTGATGGGTTTCCCGTTGAGTAAATGGAGTATGGACCATTGTCCATGATTTCTTTAGCTGCAGCAGCGGCTTCTGCCAACCAGGTGTTAGCATCCGGCAGTCCATGGTATTTTCTCCAAGTACCTTCAAAAAGACATACCCTGGATTTGATCGCCAATGCTACCCATCGATTTAACCTTCCCGGATTATTGCCATCCCCCCAATTATTGGGTAGACCGGATACGGCAAAATTCAAGTCTTCCAGCACTTTATTCATCACTTCAATTCTAGGTGTCCTTGATGCAAAAAGCTCTTCAGAGTCAATGTTCAATTCCCTGTCCACATAGGGTGCATCCCCAAACATTTTGACAATGTGGTGATAAAACCAACCCCGGAATAACCTGGCTTCACCCACATATCGGTTTCGGATGTTCTCTGGTATAGCTGCTTTATCGTAATTGGCCAAGCCTACATTAATGGCTCGAACAAAATCCCATCCCCTATAGCCATACCATTGGTTGTTAATTCCAGAAGAAGTAGTGGGGACAATTTGCTTTCCTGCCCTTACCTGCTGAAAAGGCAGATGCCGATCTTGGTCTGGAGCCAAATTATCCGCAAATCCATCAACGTGCAGATAACTTGCCATAAGCCCGTCAAATCCATTGTGATGTCCCAACATAATTGGAATATTGACATCATTTATGGCCAAGTGGTATAGAAAGTTGTTGTACGTGGCCAAATCATTGGCGGTATTCCAGAAGGTCTCATTGCTTACTTGATCAAGCGGATACCTTTCCAAGAAATCATCGTTGCAGGCTCCCAGCATAAAAACAGCTACCAGAAGAATCCTGAACTTATAAACGTATTTTTTCATTGTCGTATTCATTTAAGATTAGAAAGTTACCTGTACACCCAAGGTAAAGATTCGCTGCATGGGATATTCAATCGCACCTGAGTAGATGGTTTCCGGATCCAGCGGTTTCCGGATTGGGGAATATTCCCACAAGTTCATGCCTGCAAAATACACGTTGGCATTTTGGAAGCCAATAGCATTGACCAAATTGAATGGCAAATTATATCCCAAAGAAAGGTTTTTCAGACGGACATAACCGGCATTTTGTAAAAACCTGGTCTGGGGCTGAATATTTTTCTTGTCATTGGTTGAAATATGCGCCTGCGCAAAATAAGCATCTCGGTTATCCTCCCTCCAAGAATCGGTAATAAAATATTTCTCCACGTGTCCCGCATTGAATGGGAAGAACCAAGTCCAGTTGCCTGAAGTTGGCCAGTGTTCCCTTCTCCAGATTCCCTGGAAGAACGCATTCAACGTAAAATTTTTCCAGGACACATTATTGTTTACGCCAAAGCTCAAGCGGGGAGTATTGTTACCGATCACTCTCCTATCGCCAGGATTTGCGAGGGTGTTGTTTCCTGGGGTGATTCTACCATCTCCGTTCAAGTCCGAATATTGAATATCTCCTGCTCTCCAGTTAGCTCCCAAGGCAGATTGAAGAGGTGCATTGGCTACCTCATCTGCCGTCTGGAAGATGCCTACTGTTTCATATCCCCATATTTCTCCCAGCTTCTGGCCCACATAGTACTGGGCATTTCCTCCTTCTGCTGTTATTCCAGAAGGGATCGCTCCATTGGGGTTGTTAAATTTGGTGATTTCCGCAGTCCAATCAGAAAGTGCCAAGGTAATGTCATAACTCAAATCGTTCTTCAATCGGTCTTTCCAAGTAATGGCTAACTCCCATCCCGTAGTCCTGGAATCGGCGGCATTTGCCTGGGGTGCATTTGTACCCAGGATAGAAGGATAAGTAGAGCGCATCAACATGTTTTTGGTATCCCGTTGGAAGACGTCCACGGAAGCGTCAATTTTACCTCCCAGCATGGTGAAATCCAACCCAATATTTCTGGATACCACTGTCTCCCAAGTAAGGGTTGGGCTAACTAAGCCAGCCGGAGACACAAAAGGAGTTCTGTTTGCCCCGTTCATCATAAAGCTTGATTGCCCAATTCCCATGGTTGGGATATAGGGGTAGAAATTGTTTCCCAATAATTGATTCCCCAATTCCCCGTAAGATGCCCTAATTTTCAATTCATCCAACCAGCTGCCGGTTCCGGCCATAAAGTCTTCATTGGATATCCTCCATCCCGCAGAAATAGAAGGGAAAAAACCAAACCGACTTTCACTTGGGAATCGGGATGTACCGTCATACCGTGCATTGGTTTCGATGAGATACCTTTCGTCAAAGATATAATTCACGCGATAGAAGGCACCTCTCAGGGCATTGTGGTTTTGTGACCCAAATGTTTGTTGCAAGCCTATGGTTGCATTCAAGTCCTGAATCAAGGGAGTAATGAGTGCATTATTCTGTGCCCTTATAAACTTGTTTTGTCCCCATTCCTGGTTAAAACCGATCATGGTAGATAGACTGTGTTTTTCTGGTAGGCTGAACTCATAGTCAGCGAACGCATTGATTACGTAATACTGGTCAAAGTTGCTTCTTTCGTCTATAAAATCATTGCCACTGAACCCATTGCTTATTATATTGGCTGGATTGGTAAGGTTTGTGGAGGCAATTTCAATTTTGCTGGCTACGTTCTGTTCAGATCTATGGACAAAATTATAGGAAAAATTTCCTTGAATTTTCAACCCTTTGGCTGGAGTCAAAACGGCACCCTGTGTCATCCAGATATCGTTGTTGGTCCAGGTAGACCGGCCACCGTCTTTGAGGTAAGGCCAAAAATTTGTCCCCCCAAAGTAAGTACCAATAAAAGGCTCATAGGTTGCTCTATCCCCCTGCTGTAAATAAAATGGAAGATCTGGAAACTGGATAGGCTGAATAGGGCTTACCCTAGCCAGAGAATTGATATTAACGTCCCAGTTATAAAAAAATGGTTTGTCACTCCGTTGCGAATTGATCACCAACTTCTCTTCCAAGGTCAACCACTTTGTCACCTTGAATTCTGCTTTCATCAACACATTGTAACGCTTGAAGTTTTCATTGTTGGTAGCCAGGTAGCCATCCTTATTGAGGTGACCGAAAGAGACAAAGTAATTGGAATTCTCAGAACCTCCCGAAATGGATAGATCATGCTGCTGCGTAGGCGCATAGTTTGTCATGATTTCACTTTGGTAGTTATTGAACCCATAAAACCGTAGGTTTCCGTTGACTATCCCCCACTCGTTCTCAGGAATGGGATTCTCGGACCACCTTCGGGTACCTTCCACCATATCCGGATCAAAAGCAGGTCTACCATTTGTTCGATCATTGGCTAGGTTACGCGCATTGACAAATTCATGCGGATCATTGATGGGATCCATATTGAAAATCGGCTTGGCCAACGAAAACTGGCTGTTTAAAGAAACAGAAACTTTGCCGGCCTTACCTTTTTTTGTGGTTACCAAGATTACACCAAAAGCAGCTCGCGCACCATAAACCGCAGCAGCAGCAGCATCTTTCAGTACAGAAACACTTTCGATGTCGTTGGGGTTGATCCGGTTGATGTCCATGGGGACATTGTCAACCAAAACGAGCGGAGAACCGCCGTTGATCGACTGGAATCCCCGGATGTTAAAGGCAGGACTTGATGCAGGATCACCGTTTCTTGGCGCAATATTCAGGTTGGGAATCACGCCTTGAAGACCCTCACCCACGTTGGCGATGGGTCGGTTTTGTAATCGCTCGGAGGTAGCTACCCCTACCGCACCGGTGAGGTTCACTTTCTGCTGGGTACCGTAACCGACTACTACCACTTCCTGTAAGGAAGATACGCTCTCCACCAAGGTAATATCCAGCACTTGCTGATTGCCCAAGGTAATGGTTCTGCTGTCAAATCCTATAAATGAAAAAACCAGGTTGACACCTTCGGGAACCGTGATGGAATACCTTCCATCCATATCCGTAGCCGTGCCGAGGTTTGTTCCGGGGACAGAAACGGTTGCCCCGGGTATTGGCTGTCCACTCTGATCCTTTACGACGCCCGTGACGGTCACATCAAATGCCTTCACGATGAGTGTTTCACTGACTTTTTTTTCATTGGCCAAATTCGGCCTTTTCGCGTTGATATTCCCCAGATTATCATCCAAGGAAAGTTTGTTTTGGGCTAACAAATCGGAACTTCCGAAAAGTAGACCAACCAACATGCATCCGGAGAATACGCTCGCAATGCAATGGTTAAATAAACTTGTTTTCATAAAGGGTTCTTTTAATTAATTGATTGGAAATTAAATGCTGCCCACCGGGCAGGTTGTTCGATTGATTTTTTTTACATAGGCATTTTTCTTATTTATTTAATGCAATTTTTTGTAAAATATGCCGATAAATCAAATTCAGCTATCAACTGAAATTAACCAGCACTATATACTAAAAATTTGAGAGGTTTAGGTGATGCTTATTAGTCCTTAATTCAGGCTAAAGTATAAATAAAAAAATCAGAAAAAAATTATTTTTTTTTTTCCCTTCCTTTTAAATAAAAATAAAACCGCCCACAAGTTCGTGAGCGGCTTTATGTTTATTTGCTACTTTTCTGTTTTCTCACCACATAATACTAAAATCCAGCGTTTTGTGTCAGTTCTGCGTTGACATCGATTTCCCTCAAAGGTATGGGGAATCTGAGTTGCCTTTCCGCAAAAGTTGAATTGAAAACATTTCTGTGACCCACGAAATTATCATATACCTTGGTGATGTCATTTCTGACTTTTCGGGTGCGCAACATGTCAAACCACAGCTTCCCTTCAAAACAAAGCTCGAAATACCGCTGATTCCAAACCTCTTCCTCGAAAGCATCCACACTCATTGAAATTATGGGAGCCAAATCAGCCCGCTCCCGGATATCGTTTACACTTTGGATGGCCAGGGCATTTGGACCACCCCCTGCCCGGTTGGATGCTTCGGCATACATCAACATCACGTCTGCCAACCGGTAGATCGTAAAGTTAAGCTCTGCGCGCGCATCCTGATCAATGGCCGTCTTGTCAAACCATTTGTAGATATACTTGCCTCCCAATTGTTTTCCCTTGTATTCGGAAATAAAGAACTGCTTCTCCTGAACCCGCTTATCAGCAGGATCAAAACTGTTCACAAATTCAAACCGGGGTACCAAGCCGCCAAATTCATTGGAATAGGCAGATATGCCAGCAAAGGTGGGTAGGCAAACCGGAGTAAGTGGATTGTTACGGTTAATTTTGTCGAACTGTACCTGAAAAATAAACTCTCTACTGTTCTTGTTGGCAGGAATAATCATGTCGGTGTACTCATTGAATAAGTCAAAGGTAGAACCTTTCAAGTCTACGACCTCCTTGGATCTCTTTGCGGATTCCACGTAAGCAGCTTGCCCGGCATTTACGGGATTTCCCGCATAAGTCAAATATACATCAGCCAGTAATGATTTGATGAAGCCTTTGGACACTTCTCCGTTTGGCCTCCTCCAAGCAAGGTTGGATGATTCCGCAGACAATAGATCAGGAATGATGATGTCATCATAAATTTCCTTTACCGGAGAACGGGGAGAATTCACCTCAGCCAACGTCTTGACCGGTTCGCTAATTTTAGGCACATCGCCATACATCCTAACCAAATAGAAATAATAGAATGCACGCATTGTCCGAACTTCTGCCAAATAATCGGTCAGTTCTTGCTGATTCAAAGCGGAATAGCGGGGAAGTTGTTCCAACGCCACATTGCACCTCAAAATGCCTTGATACAACTGGCTCCAATAGGTATCTATATAAAAAGACTGAGAGTCATACGTCAGCTGATTGAATCTGAATCCTTCTGTTTGTGCGACACCATCCGCCTTTCCGGTCATAAATTCCAAAAGCGACAAGGTGTTACCCCCCCATCCGCCGGAACCGGTAACGACTACGTTCACATTGGCGTAGATACTGGTAACAAGTGCTCTTGCAGCCTGGGGGCTGGAAAGCTCAGCCTGTGTCGTCAAGGTGGCAGGATTTTCATCCAAAAACCCTTCACAGGAAATCAATCCTGCAGAAAACAGGAATAATACGATATATATGAGTTGCTTTTTCATAAGATTGCTTACGTTTTTGGTTTAAAAGGCTAGGTTAATTCCTGCACTGAAGGTTCTTGGTCTGGCAAATGGAAAGAAATCCAATCCTTGTGGAAGCTGCCCTGCTCCTTCAAAGGTATTCACCTCCGGGTCGTATCCTGTATAGGGGGACAGCACAAACAAGTTTTGTCCACTGAAGAAAATCCGTGCCCTTGTTATCTTATACCTCATCAATATAGGGGCTGGCAGGTTGTAACCCAACATCAAATTTTGTAATCTGACAAAAGATCCGTCTTCTACCCAATGGGTGTCCATATTGGTTAGGTATGGCGTACCCCATGCCCTTACCTCAGCTATCATGGAATTCTGGTTTTGTGGTGTCCAGGCATCCAAGACTGTCGCATAACTGTTGGCCAGCGTCTGCCTGTCCTCTACGGAATGTTTGGTCGCATTGATTACATCCTGGCCATACACCACTCGAAATTCAACCGAAAAATCAAAATTCTTATAGGTAAATGTATTCGTTATATTCCCAACCCACTTGGGATACATCCTTCCGATGATTTTGGAATCGTTCGCATTGATTAACCCGTTGTTGTCCAAGTCTTCCCAGCGGATATCTCCAGGGCGCAATCTATACTCAGCGGCTTCACCTGCCTCGTCCAAATTCCAGGTACCAGTTCTAACCCTGCCCCATATCGATCCGATAGGCTCCCCTACTCTTAAAATGTTGGTCTGACCCAAAAACCAAGGTCCGGGAAATATATCCCCATCATTGGCTCCCAACTGGAGAATCTTGTTTCGGTTGGAAGACCAGTTTAGATCGGTATTCCAGGTAAAATCCCCCTTTTCTATATTCACTGAATTCAAGGTAACTTCAATCCCCATATTCTCTACCGAACCGATATTTTGAAGAACAGACCCGAATCCCGTAGAAAAGGGAAGTGGTGCGTTGAGCAAGAGATTTTTGGTTCTTTTGTAATATAAATCAGTCTCCAGCATCAACCTGCCGTTGAAAAAGCCCATTTCAACACCAAAATCAACCTGATCGGTAGATTCCCACTTGAGGTCTGGATTTCCGAAAGAAGTTTGTGACACCCCTATTTCGTTACCCGCGGCCTTTAGGACGTTAAACGTTCCCAAAAACTGCAGGGAATTGAAGTTACCGATTTCCTGGTTTCCGGTAGATCCGGCACTTGCCCTTATTTTCAGGTTATTGATGGCATCGACGCCCTGCATAAACCCTTCCTCAGAGGCCCTCCAGGCGATCCCCACAGAGGGGAAGAACGCAAATTTGTTGTTTCCTCCAAATCGGGAAGAACCGTCGTACCTTCCAGTCACGGTTAAGAGGTATTTGTTGTCCAAGCTATAATTCCAGCGGGTAAAATAAGAGTTTAGCGCAAAAGCCCCGACATTTCCGTTGATTCCTCCAATCGGAATTATGTTACCTGCCCTGATATTTCTCCACTCAAAGAAATCATCGATGAATCCTTCACTTCTTACACTCAGGTTTTCAAAGCTATCCTTCAACCAACTAAAGCCCAACATCCCATTGATTCGGTGCCTGTCACCGATTGACTTGTTCCAGTTTATGAAGTTTTCATTTTGCCAGTAAATCCGCTGATTGGTAGATACGGTAGCAATGCCCCGTTGATCGGCAGAAAGCAACCGCAGTGTTCGGGAAGAATAGAAGTTGTTTTTCTGACTGTCAAATATGGAACTAAACGTGGTCTTGAATTCCAAGTCTTTTGTGATCTTAAAATTCAAGTAGAAATCGGCATACATCTGATTTAAATTGACATCGGTATACCTGTTTTGAGCTATTCTGACGGGGTTTTCAGCACCTTCTGTTCCAGGCCAGTCCGCATTTGCGCCCCACCTTCCGTCAGGATATCGTACCGGTAAAAAAGGCAAGGCCTCGGCAACCATCCGTGCCACATTCAATGCACCGTTTGCATCATCAACTACCCTTCTGTCACTTCTGGTTCCCAATATACTTCCGCCTACCGTCAACCAAGGTTTGATTTCTGAATCCAAAGCAATCTTACCCGTAAATCGTTCAAAACCGGAATTCATCATGATGCCGTCTTCATTAGTATAACCCAGCGACACATTGTAGGACGTAGTATTGCTTCCTCCCCGGAATGCTATGTTGTGATTTTGCGCCCAGGCAGTACCATATACCTCATCTTCCCAGTCAGTATCATAGATTGGTCTGCCGTTGGAGTCAAAAAGATCCGGGTAATTGACCGGATTTGCCCGGACGTATCTGCCTTGGGCAAATCCCGAAGGATCATACTTTTCGGCATTGTCATAGGCCGTATTATATACGTCCATAAATTCCTGGGCATTTAAGCGGGGTACCGTGGAAGCTCTGTTTGAAACGGAGACAAAATTATCATACAACACCTGATTTTGATTCTTTTGTCCCCGTTTGGTAGTGACCATGATCACGCCATTGGCACCCCGTGCCCCATAGATTGCCGCAGAGGAAGCATCTTTCAAGACCTCCACCGACTCTATGTCGGAAGGGTTGATCATGTTCAGGTCAGCACCGATAATACCATCGATTACAAATAAGGGATTTACACCTGAATTGATGGAATTTACTCCCCGAATCCGAATCCTGGAAGATGCGCCCGGAGAATTTTGGTTGTTCAAGACCTCCACCCCGGCAATCCTGCCCTGCAAGGACTTAACGGCATTGGGCTGGGAACGGTCTATTAATTTATCACCTCTTACAGAACCCACCGATCCGGTTAAGTCTGATTTTTTGACCGTACCGTAACCGATAACAACTACCTCATCCAGTGCTGTGGCATCCTCGCGCATGTTAACGGTAAGCACGGATTGGTCTCCAACCAACACAATTTGGTTCTCATAGCCGATAAAGGAAAAAACGAGTGATGCCCCTGCCTGTACCGTCATGGTGAATTTACCGTCCAAATCCGTAACTGTACCGGTTGTGGAACCTTGCACCAATATACTTACTCCAGGCATTGGAACACCGTTTTGATCTAACACCGTTCCTGAAACGTCTTTACGAAGCGAATTGAAAGTACTCATTAATTCTTCTGACACTTCAAAAGTCCTATTTCTATCATTGCTGGCGACAGCCCAATCTTGTGGACTGAGCGTAAGCACCGAAATTAAAGCCATCGAACTTATGCCGAGAAGCTTCCTGCCTTTACTGAAAAGGCGCAGTAACATTTTTTTCATACTAAATTGGTTATTTGGTGAATTACTATTTAACGGTATTATTTATTATAATATTAATATAGTTATATTTTTTAAAAAAAATTTAAACTAAAATTTAAATTAATTTTAAATATGTTCATGTCCAAATAATATTTTTTATTTAAGCTGTCAGGGAAATAAAATATCAGCCACTACTTCCCTAAATACAGGACAATCTTTTGACTTACTGAATATTACATTGATCAAATTTTTCAATCGAAACGAAATTTAAATGATATTTTCGTTAAATTAAAATACTTTGTGTAAAAAATAATTTTTTTTTCTGTGTCAAAAAAATGTTGCGATAATTTGACAAAAATGCCAGGGGAAACGTAGCAACAAGACAGATAAGTAAGAATATTATTCCGGGTGTTGCAAAACAAAATACGTAATTACCGGAATTAACATCGTTTTTCTGAGATTGGCCAAGGCCTTATAAATCAGCCTTCTGGCTGATGAAATGTGGGAGAAATCAAAAATTTCGGCAATCTGTTCATAACTCAACCCCTGGTAATAGAAATAATAGATGGCCTCCCGTTCCCTGTTGTCAAGTGACTTCAATGCCTCGTTCAAATTAACAAGCAGGTCCACTTCCATTTGTTGCTGAATATACTTGGCTTCGAAAGACAATTCTACCTGAAACTGTTCCCCTGTAAACCGGAGTTTTTTTTCAGTCGTCTTGGATTGTTTTTTGATGGTTTCAAGTATTTTCCGCTTAAAGGATTTGAGCAAGTAGAAGCGGATAGAATCTGTAGAACCAAATCCCGCCCTGTTTTTTCGCAAATAGATAAAAAAATCCTGTAAGCAGTCCTTCACTGCCTCCCGATCAGCACAAAATTGACAGCCAAAATGGAATAAAGGATTTGTATAGGCTTTGTATATGTGAATAAATGCCGCCTCATCACCTTGCTTAAAAAGTTCCCACAGTTCTTTGTCTCCCAATTTTGAACCTCCCTGATTGACTTGGGCGAATTGACTTGGGGATGAAGCCGGAAATACACGGTGGGTTTGTTGGGTATCCATTCTCATAGGAGGTGACAGTCGGGGTGGATGATCCTACCATATTAGATAAAAAGAAAAAGATAAAAAAGGAAAATCGGCAAAAAGTAAGTGGGGGGATTATATTTTGTTTTGTTTTTGGAAAAAAATATTTACCTTTTA
>JBBQXZ010000110.1:0-14584 GCA_038209145.1 Cytophagales bacterium
AGCCGCGGTGTGCAGTTCAGACAATGGGCGAGTAAGCGCTTGAAAGACTACTTGGTAGCAGGGTACTTGCTGAATGTAAAAAGGCTCGAACAGACAAACCGTGAGATTCATATCATTAAGTCAGGAATCCAAATTTTAAATAGAGCTATTGAGGGCAAAGCACAAGAGCACGGCATGGAATGGTTGGATCATTTTGCCAAAGGATTAGCACTTCTTGATGATTATGACCACCAGCGATTGGATTCGAAGGGACATTCTATCGGAATAGTCATCTACCCCGATCGCGAGCGATACTACAAGTTGATAGATTTGATGAAATCAGGGTTTCAATCGAGTGTTTTTGGTTTGGAAAAAGACAAAAGTTTTGAAAGTGCAATTTTCCAAATTACGAAGGGCTTTGGCGAAAATGATTTTTATCCAAGCATTGAAGATAAAGCCGCAACCCTCTTGTACCTGATCGTCAAAAATCATGCTTTCGCAGATGGCAATAAAAGAATCGCCGCAGCTTGCTTTCTGCTATTTTTGGAAGAGAATAAAATGCTTACTGTAGCTGATGGTAACGCCATACTGAGCAATGAAGCATTGGCGAGTTTGACCTTGTTTGTTGCGGCCAGTAAACCCGAAGAAATGCAAGTCGTGAAGAATTTAATAATCAGCATCTTAAATAGAAATAAAATCCAAGCATAAACAGTACAATCAAATGAACAAAAAACTAACCCTTTCCTGTCTTAAAGGTTTCCTGATGGATGCCTGCGATATTTTGCCGGGAAATATGGATGGCTCGGAATTCAAAGAAAGCATCTTCCGGGTTGCTTTACCTAAAAAGTTGAAGCGATAATTTTCAAGAAGAAATTAGTTATGCCTAAAACAGCGTACAAATTTATCCATTCATTGCTACCTTACGCCCACTAATTTGAGACTACATTAAAGTTGATGAAAACATTAAAGCAGACCTTAAAACCACGTGAATCAGTATTTGACAAAGGCAGAAGAGACGTAACCCTTGATTTAACTGATCTACCCGGCGGAAATATCGATGCAGACCAATTCTTTGCTGAAAACTATATTACGGAAGGTATGGGTCAGTTGTATACAGCCTTGTTCAAACGACTGGAAGGCAATTCTGACGACGGGATATTCAAGCTTACCCAAGCCATGGGTGGTGGTAAAACGCACAACATGATTACAATGGGACTGATGGCGCTACATCCCGTTTTGCGGGAACGAATCATGGGTAGTGTTTACAAATCTTCCCTAAAAACCAAAGCCAGGGTGATTACTTTTTCTGGCCGACAGAATGCTGACGATGGCATATGGGGAGATATGGCAGACCAACTGGGCAAACGGGAATTGTTCAAAAAGTTTTACGCCGATGGGCTCAAAGCTCCGGGCCAAGGGGATTGGATCTCTTTACTTCAAGGAGAGCCACTACTGATCATTCTGGACGAGTTGCCGCCATATTTTCAAAACGCATCGACAATTGCTGTTGGAGCAGGTACTTTGGCCGATGTTACTACTTCGGCGCTATCTAACCTTTTGGTCGCTATTGGAAAGAAAGAATTGAATAATGTAGCCTTGGTTTTATCTGACCTGAGTGCTTCATATGAGAAGGGCTCTTCTCAATTACAAAATGTAATCAGCGACTTTGAAAAAGAAACCAAACGGTCAGCGCGCAATTTTACACCTGTACGGCAGAATACAGATGAACTATACAAAATTCTTAGAAAAAGAATATTTAGCAACGAAGCGGATGAAGCAGACATAAAAACTGTTGCCGAAGCTTATGCCAAAGCCTTGGAGAAGGTCAATAAAATGGACCTTACAAACGATTCGCCGCAAAAGCTAAATGTGAACATTCGAGAAAGCTATCCATTCCATCCAAGCATCCGCGAACTATATGCCCGGTTTAAAGAGAATCCCGGCTTTATGCAAACAAGGGGGCTTATACGGCTCATGCGGACAGTTGTATCAAATATGTACGATCCTAAAAAAGGGTGGGCGGATAAAAACTATTTAATACATGCCTATGATATAGACCCAAATGATTCGGACACCCACGCCGAACTTGTAGGGATAAACAATAAATTGGAGAATGCCATTTCCAATGACATCGCCTCAAGTAACGGAGATGCGGCGGCTGAAAAATTAA
Source organism: Cytophagales bacterium (assembly GCA_038209145.1). Taxonomy (GTDB): domain Bacteria; phylum Bacteroidota; class Bacteroidia; order Cytophagales; family Cyclobacteriaceae; genus Lunatibacter. The sequence continues at coordinate 2,150 of JBBQXZ010000110.1, forward strand.
GTGCTGAGCTTGCGAATACTCTGCCTTCCAAAACGGCTAGACTCATATTTATTTCTTCACTCAGCAATGTGCATGGTAGCGTAAAAGGGCTGCGCCTTTCGGAAATTACATCATATTTGGCTGAGCCTGGTGTTGATCTGGCACCACTCAATTCTAAAGTGATACCCGACCTGCGCCAGAAGAGCTGGTACCTGCACGCTGATAATGTCGGCAACCTGCTCTACAAAAACGTCCAAAATATTTCGGCCAAGGTAAATTCCTATAGCCTTGGCTATAATAAAGAAACCATCAAGAAGGAAATAGTAAAAAAGTTTGGCGAAATCTTTTCCCCAATGCTCAAGGATTGTTACCAAAAAATATTTGTGCTGCCAGCCATTGATGAAATACAGATAGATAAAGACAAGGTATCTCTGATTATTTTTGAACCGACTAGCGGAGGTGAACTTCATCCACAATTGCAAGAACTTTACGACAATGAAAGGTTCAAAAACCGCATGCTCTTCCTTACTGGAGACCATCAGGCAATGGATTCTATCTACGACCAAGCCAGGGGGATGAAAGCGACCGATGCCGCTATGAACGAACTCCAACAAGAAAAAGTCCCAGCAAACGACCCACAGATGGAAGAAGCCCGCACGCTGAACGAAACCTACCAGTTCAAATTCCGGTCAGCGATCGTTACGGTGTTTACCAAATTGTATTATCCTACCAAGCGGGGATTGGTCGATGCAAATATCCAACTGAAATTCGAAGGCAATAATTATAAGGGTGAAGACCAAATAAAGAATACGCTAAGCGAGAAGAGAAAATTCAACCCTGACACTTCGACAGATTTATTTGTCAAAAAAATCGAAGCAAAACTATTCAATAATTCCAAGACGCTACCTTGGAATGATGTAATACAAAATGCTGCAATGCTCCCTGATTGGGACTGGCACCACCCTGCTGCTTTGGACGACACCCGAGCAGAACAATTAAGACAGAGCCTATGGCGGCTGAACGGAGACTGGGTGGAAAAAGGCCCCTTCCCAAAACCAAAAACACGCGTAGAAGTTAAAGAGATAAGGCGAAACGCTGGGACTGGCGAAGTGGATTTGAGCGTGAAGCCAATAAATGGCGACACCATTTATTATAATTATGGCAAAGGGGTAAGCGAATCCTGTCCTAAACTCGATTTTCACGAAGTTTTCAAAACGGACAACATCGAGATAGAATTTATTTGTGCTGATAGCAAAAGAGAGCATGAAACTGGCGACGCTGTCTTGTTCACCAATAAGATTACGATGCGCTACAAATTCATACCTCAGGGCAGTGCCACTGTTGTAGAAATTGAAGTAGCGCCAAAAACCGCAGATATTTTTTATACCACCGATGGCTCCAATCCATTGAACAATGGCGGAAAATACGAAGGCGCCTTTGAAGTGAAGCCAAATCAAATCATACAAATTATTGGAGTAAAGGGGGAGCACAAATCAGAAACTGTTTCAGCCAAAGCGCCTGCACAAAGCGGCAAGGTAGAAGTAAATAAGTCAAAACCATTGTACTGGAAACGAAGGATGACCAGCGGGAGCACGTCCGAAAGCTTTACCAAATTAAAAGCATTGAAAAAGCACAGTGCTGGGCTTTTGGGTCTCCGGCTAAGCGGGGTAAAAGGCCCCAATTGGATAGAGCTCTCGGTCGATTCAAAACTGGAATATCCGGCACATAAGGCTGAGCATTTTCTCAATTTTATCCAAGAGAATGCTGCGAATGGTGCCGAGTTGAGCATGGATATTGCCGAGCTGCGTTTTGAAACCGGCCAACAATTCTTAGATTTAATCCAAGAACTGAAAACCGACTACAAACCCGAAGAAATTGAACAAAAGTAAGGACATAGGTACCATAGATTTTGGCTTTGACCCCAAGCAGAGTGAGCACCATTTCGCGGTGATTGTCCCCGCATCGGACAAACAGGATGTCACTGTACACGAACTTACCAACTATATACCAAATCAGACCATAGAAGCGATCCAAACCAATTTTTTAGGCCCGGAACACACGGGGAAAGTGATGCTCCAAACAAACAGGTGGAAAAAAATCGAAGTATTTTGTCGGGTGGAATTTAACCAACGCATGCGAACAACTGGATTAAAAGCAGGGAAATGGAAACCAGGTATCAACAGGGTGCACCGATTGTTTGGTAAAGAACTCATGGTTCTGGCTTGGGCAGTGGAAGAAGCAGAGCCTGGAATGATCGCCCAGGCAGTTGAAAACTGGACAGGCCTGAAGCCAGAAGAACGTTGGTGGCTCTATACCGTGACCAACGCTGCCACTGGCCATCCCGTCAATGGACGTGGCAAAGGTTGGAGAAAGGCCCTTCGCTTCGCACTCACGGAAAACCCAGTACCCGAGGGTCGTTACACCCAAGGTCTTCTGGATGCTGAAAAAGTGAATCTATTTAATGAAGAAAACGATCTTATAAAAAGCATTACAACTTAGATCATGGACCCAGAATCAAAAGATCATATCAACGAAGCGATTTTCGAAGGTCTCGAAGAACTCCTTCCAATGCTTCAAGAGTACGGATATGATCAACTTTACAATCGACTCGATAGATTTTTAGAAGAACGTTTTCGGGTGAAGCCAACTCATGCAAATTTGGCACTTGCTGCGGCAATAGTATCCCGCTTAGTAGTTGAAAAAAAGTTAAAGTTGAATAATGGGTTGATATCATCCTCAAATCCAACAGAAGAGTATAAGATTGATCGAAATATTTCTCAAGAGAATGTTGACCATGTAATTTTCGGTGAGACCTTAGAAAAAATCACGGAGGCTAGTAAACAATCGTCCGAAGTAGAGACGGATATTAATAGCAATGAAGAATTTGAAATTTTAGAACCTTTTGATGTAAGTAGAATTGATATTGAATCGACCACCCTGTCCATGCAAAACATTATTGATCGTCTTAAGCACGGGGAGCTCGAACTTGACACGGAATTTCAACGCGCAGCCGGGGTATGGGGGGTAGAACGCCAAAGTCGGTTGATCGAATCAATTCTGATCCGTTTCCCGCTGCCGGCATTTTATTTCGATAGTAGCCAAGATACCAAGTGGCTTATAGTGGATGGCCTTCAACGAATATTTACAATCAAGAACTTCGTGGTAGACAAAAAATTAAAGCTAGAAGGACTTGAGTTTTTAAATAACCCAACATTTACTGGGAAAACATTCGATGAATTACCGCGCGATTTTCAACGTAGGCTAAATGAAACAAAAATTACCGCCTACTTAATTAAAGCCACAACACCAGACGAAGTAAAATATAATTTGTTTAAGCGAATCAATACGGGGGGACTCTCGCTTACACCACAAGAAATAAGGCATGCACTCAACCAAGGAGTACCAGCGAAATTCGTCAAGAAATTGGCCGATTTAGAAGAATTTCGATCGGCTACGGCTTTTAGTATCTCATCTAAACGAATGGAAGACAGAGATTTTGCAACTCGTTTTCTGGCATTTTATATCAAGAATTATTCGGAATATCAACCGGACCTGGACTCTTTTTTAAATGAACAAATGGCGGCAACCGCCAACTATTCTGAAGCGGAACAGGATAGTATTGCACTCAAATTTCAAAAGGCTTTATTTTACAGCCAAGAAATCTGGGGCAAATTTGCTTTCCGGAAGCAACTTAACTTTGATGAACGAAGGAGGCCAATTAATAAGGCTCTATTTGAAGTAATTACGGTCAACTTTGCCCGTAGGAGCCTTTCAGAGCTGTCGTGGCTGATTACAAATAAAGAACAAGTTCAAAATGAACTTATTTCTGCATTCACATCAGATCGTGCGTTCTTTGACTCCTTCACCATGTCAACCGGCTCTAAGAATGCCGTGATCAAGCGACACGGCACGTTCAATCTTTTAATTAAAAATCTCTTGGAACAAATTTCATGAGCAACCTAAAATTTCTAAGACTTAAGGATTTTAAAACAATCTCGGATCACTCCTTTCCATTAACTGGCTTAAACATATTTCTCGGGAAAAATGGGATGGGAAAATCGTCGACTCTCCAATCACTCTTGCTACTTCGACAAAGCGTGGCTCTAAGTGAATCAAATTCAAACCGTATTCAACTTAACGGAAGTTTGGTTGAATTGGGTAATATAAGCGAAATTTTGTCGCGCAAAAGTCAAAGTGAAGAGATTGAAATTGAAATTGGGAACGACGAGGGTCAGCAACAGTTATATGTAATAAGTTATAAACAACACGATCCCAAGTCGGATGTTGTCCAATACGCCCTTCATACCACCAATCGGCATTACGGCAATTTAAATTTATTCAATCCAGAATTCCAATATTTATCTGCCAATAGGCGTCCTCCAAATTCTATTTGGGACGCATCTCTTTATGAAATATCGAACAATAGAAATCTTGGTAAATACGGCGAATATGCCGTTCATTTTCTGCAATATTTCGGTAACAACAAAGAAATAATTGTTCCAAACACGCTTTGTCATCCAACCCAAAAAATTACACAGCTCAAAATACAGATCGAAGCTTGGATGAGTGAAATATCAAGCCCTTTTAGGATTAAAACTGAAACCATTGAGGGTATAGATAAAATCAAGCTCAGCTATGAGTTCTTTCGGGAAGACGGGCTCACCGATACCTTTAGGCCAGAGCAAGTGGGTTTTGGTATTACCTATGTGTTGCCGGTAATTTTATCTCTACTCGCAGGTAATTCCAATAAAGTTCAAATCATAGAAAACCCCGAATCACATCTGCATCCACAGGGACAGGCAGCCATGGGTGAATTATTGGCAAGAGCAGCTTCGAGCGGCCAACAATTGTTTATCGAAACCCATAGCGATCATGTAATTAATGGAGTGCGCGTAGCAGTAAAAAACGGTATATTGGAACCCCAACAAGTAAACATGTTTTACATTGATCGAAACCTAAATTCTAAACTTCAAGGGAATGGCCAAACTGAAGTTACCCAGATCAATATGGATAGAAATGGAAACCTAAACAATTATCCAAATGGTTTTCTAGACGAATGGGATAAACAATTGCTCGATCTCATCTAAAATGAATAATCCTACCATTTCTCTCATACTCAATGAGCATAGTTTACCTTCTGAATGGAGCTCGTCATCTTTCCAGTCTTTTGCCAAGGAAGCCATCGGCAGTTTTAAAGCTGCCCAAGCACTCCAAAATTCAATAAAAAACATCCGCATCAGTTCTGAATCAAAGCAGGTGATTGCGAATGCGAGTTACGCAGATAATCGAGACAAAACCTTGACATCCCTGTTACTCAAATTGCTTAACCCACCATATCTGGTCGACGCCGAACTTGCCGTCGAGCAATCAGATGACTATCTCCGCTTCACGGCGCATTGCTCGGTGCCAACTATAGCAAATAGTGAATGCTTTTTGACCGCTGCAATCTACGGTTTTCCATTGTTGAGTAGGAATATTGACCATTGGCAGGAATGCTTTATAACTGGCTCCTTAATTATCAATGATGAACCGTCTGAAAAAAAATGGGAGAATATTTACGATGAACACAGCCCTGCGGCTTGCCATACCGAATACTTAAGCGCACTTGCGCCAGCGACCCCACCTGTATCGGGGCTCGCGCTAAATGAGGTCGATATACATCTGCAAGATCACCATGGCACCCATATTATACGCCCCTTGGCAGAGAAGCTCCGAAGATCATCACCCTATATTTTGCGAATCGAATCGGACGAATGGAAAAGCGAGCTACGAAGATTTTACAGAAAATCGACCTTTGTAGAAGGCCATTGGTATCTTCACCTGACACTCTACCGCACCGCAGAAGGCTTTGGGTTATTGGTGCGTACAACTGCGCGAACCCAATACGAAGCCGACTATATTGCAAATCAACTTGAAAGACTTTATTAATGCCCTTCCAATCTTTTATAGAATCTCAATTTCCCGTTTCCAAAATCTCGAAAGAGAGCTACAAAGAAAGAAAAGCTGGCAGCGGTCAGACCTTGACCGGGCTGGGAAAATGGTGGGGAAGGAAGCCTTTGATTTTGGTGCGGGCCACTATTCTTGGCCTGCTTATGCCCGCATCGGGCAACCCTGAGAAAGACCGTGATATATTTCTGAAAATCCTTACCATGGATACCGGCGGGCTGCTTTCACGGAAAGACAAAAAATTGACCGTTTCAAACATTGTGGCTGCATTGCCCGCAAAAGACAGAGCTTTGTTCTTTGATAATCTTATAAATGGAAAAGGACCAACGTGGAAGCTTGACTTAACAAAAAAACAAATAAATGAAGCCGAGCAAAAAGCTTTTTTATCCCTGAATTACGACGATCAGCTTACCTATTGCCGCCGGCCCGAGCAAATTGACGGCCCGTCGCCCGGGGCCTGGAAAGAGATCAATGCGTATCTAAATACATCTGCAACTAGCATTCAGGAACTCACGGCCCAACTCGGCCAAAAACAATTCGGCCATGTGCCACGTGTGGGTGATGCTTTTGCCGGTGGCGGGAGTATACCCTTTGAAGCGGCGCGTATGGGTTGTGAGGCCTATGGCAGCGACCTAAACCCCGCAGCAGCGCTGCTTACCTGGGCAGCCCTAAACATAATAGGCGGCGGGCATGAAGTGCAGGCCGAAGTGGCACAGGCTCAAACAGAAGCTTTCACAAAAGCCGATGAACAGATAACCGAATGGGGAATAGAACACAACGAAAAAGGATGGCGAGCAGATGCCTACTTATACTGTGTGGAAGCTCGAAGCCCGGCTACAGGGTATTGGGTCCCACTCGCCCCGTCCTGGATTATTTCTGAGAAATACAAGGTATGCGCTGTGCTAAAGCCCGACCACAAAAGCAAGCGATACGATATAGAAATCATCACAAATGCCGATGCCAAAACTTTTGCAGCGGCCAAAACGGGCACTGTAATCAAGGGCAATCTCATTTGCCCCGACACGAATACGCAAACACCCATTTCCACAATTCGCGGCGACCGCAAGATAGACGGTAAAACAGTCTATGGACTACGCCAATGGGAGAAGGACGACATAGTACCCCGACAGGAAGACATTTTCCAGGAGCGGCTTTATTGCATCAGGTATATTGAGACATGTTATGAAGTAAAAAAAGATTTTAGCATAGGTAAGAAAAAGTACCAAAAAGGGGACATGATAGTTCAAACAACAGCAGAATCCCTGACAAAATTGAATGAATCGGTTGAAAATAAAATCCTGAAACTGGTAACGAAACGTCATTATACAGCCCCTGCCAAGGAAGATCTAAAAAGGGAACACAGGGTGTTGGATTTATTGCTCGAACGATTTGAAGGGTGGCAGAATAAAGGTTTTATACCAGAAAAGAAAATGCCGGAGTACGGTGATAAAATAGAAGAGCCGAAAAGAACACGTGGTTGGCAATATTGGCATCAGTTGTTTAATCCGAGGCAGCTTTTGCTCAATGGGCTTTTTGGATCAATTTTATATAACGAGAGTATTAACTCCAGCCAAAGAGCAGTATTGCTCGTCCAACCGCGTATGGCCAATTTAAACTCTAGACTCTGTCGCTGGTTACAAACGCAAGGGGGCGGAATAGGGGGCGGAAAAGAAACTTTCGACAATCAGGCATTAAACACCTTGTACAACTATTCGACCCGTTCGTTTTCGAGCCTAAAAACCGCAAGTTTATCTATTTCACCAAATTCGAAAGTAGATATTAATTCCAATGTATCAATTAGTGATGCAAGAGTTATATCTTATGAAAACACCTTTTGGATAACCGATCCACCGTATGCCGATGCAATAAACTATCACGAACTCGGTGACTTTTTTCTAGCCTGGTATGAGAAGCAATTGCCAAAACTCTTTCCAGACTGGTATACCGAGAGTAAGGCGGCACTGGCCGTGAAGGGAAGCGGGCAGGATTTTAACCAAAGCATGGTGGAGTGTTACTCCAACCTAAATCGCCACATGCCCCAGAACGGTGCTCAGGTGGTGATGTTTACCCATCAGAGCGCTTCCGTCTGGGCCGATCTGGCCTTGATCCTATGGGCTTCAGGGCTGCAGGTTACAGCAGCATGGACAATACAGACGGAGACAACTTCGGCACTCAAAACGGGTAACTATGTTCAGGGAACTGTGATAATGGTGCTTCGCAAGCAGAGCAGCAACGAGGTGGCTTTCCTGAGTGATATACAGGCTGATGTGGAGTACGAGGTAAAGGAGCAGCTCAAATTCATGACTGAAGTAGATGACCGGGATGACCCTAATTTCGGGGATGCCGATTTTCAGCTGGCCGCTTATGCCGCAGCATTGCGTGTGCTTACAGGCTACAAGAGTATAGAGGATATCGATGTAAACTATGAATTGGGACGCACCCGGAAAAAGGGAGAAGAAAACGAGGTAGAAAAAATAATACAAAGTGCTGTGCGCGTGGCGATGGACTATCTGGTGCCCGGCCAGTTCGATCCTGCTTTTTGGCGAAAGCTGGAACCTGAAGAGCGATTCTATCTGAAAGGACTCGAAGTAGAGAAACACGGGGAATACCGCAATGGGGTATATCAGGAAATGGCACGCGGCTTTGGCCTGCGCGAATACCAACACATGCTCAATTCGGCTGTGGCAAACATGACACGTCTGCGGACCCCAGTTGAGTTCAAAAACAAGGAGCTGGATTCTGAAGGATTTGGCAAAAGCCTTACCCGGCAAATAATCTTTGCCATCTACGAAACCCATAAAACGGAAAGTCCGCGCATGGGCAGAAACTGGCTCAACAATGAATTAGTTGATTATTGGGGAAGCCGCCAAATGATCATGCATATTTTGAAATATCTGGAAGTGAATGTGGCTCCCATTCCGCATTGGCAAAGCGATCTGGAAGCCATGCAATTGTTGCGCGGCTATCTGGAAAATGACAGTGTCTAAGACTTGTGAAATAAGAGCCGAAACCAATGATACACCGCTATTCGTCGCGCCGCCAACCGGTAGATAAGACCTTTCTGAATGCAAGGCTAAAAAATGCAATAGCCTATGACCGGATAGCTGGCTATTTCAGCTCTTCGATAGTAGAAGTGGCGGGTGAGGCATTGGAAAAACTTGATGGAAAGGTGCGTATCGTGTGCAATTCTGAACTCGATCTACGCGATGTAGATACTGCAAAGGCAGCAGCACTGGCATTGGGAAAGGAATGGCGTAGTAATAGCGATGATAAACTAAGCCCGGCAGCAAAATTCAGGTTGGCCAGACTTTATGATTTTCTGGTGTCAGGTAAATTAGAGGTGAGGGTTTTGCCCAATGAAGTGCATGGGCTGCTGCATGGCAAGGCAGGTGTGATTACCGGCAGGGATGGTAGTAAAACAAGTTTCCTGGGAAGCATTAATGAAAGCAAATCGGCTTGGCAGCTCAACTATGAGTTGATGTGGGAAGATAGTTCAACTGATGCTGTAGAATGGGTTCAACAAGAGTTTGACCATCTTTGGAATCATCCCAAAGCCCAACCGCTTGCACATGCTGTGATCGAAGATGTCCAGCGACTGGCAGGCAGGGAGATGATAACAGTGACGCAGTGGAAAAAACTTGAAAACCCTGCCAGCCCGGTCATAGAAACGCCTGTCTATCAGGAGCAGTTTGGCATGTGGGCGCATCAAAAATATTTTGTTAAACGCGCTTTTGACGAACATCGTTCTGGGAGGGGTGCACGATTTGTATTGGCAGACCAGGTAGGTTTGGGCAAAACACTTCAATTGGCGCTTTCGGCGATGCTCATTGCTTTGCAGAGCGATGACCCTGTATTGGTCATTGCACCAAAGACATTGATATGGCAATGGCAGGATGAGAACATGAAACTGCTCAATTTCCCATCGGCCGTATGGGATGGAAAGGCTTGGGTAGACGAAAATGGCGTGCGGAATTTAATTGGCGACCAAGAAAAGAATTTCTCAGATTGTCCGAGACGGATGGGCATTATCAGTCAGGGAATTATTACCCATGGCGGCGGTTTGACAGAAAAGCTTTTACAGCGTTCGTATTCCTGCGTGATAGTGGATGAAGCGCACCGCGCAAGAAGAAAAAATCTAAGAAAAGATGGGGAAGACGATCCACCGGAGCCGAACAACCTAATGCGTTTTTTATGGAATGTTTCGTCTCGGACGAAGAGTATGCTCCTAGCAACAGCAACACCTGTGCAGCTTTATCCGATTGAAGCTTATGACATGCTCGATATTCTTGCCAGGGGCAGCGACCATGTGCTGGGTGATATGTTTGCAAAGTGGCGCACCCGGTCGAAACGGGAAGTGCTTGCACTGGTCCAAGGTTTAGCATCAGAACCGCAAGAATTTTTAGACCGCTGGGATTGGATTAGAAATCCTTTTCCGCCTGCAACGGAGTTCCGAACTTTTGAAAAAGTAAGGAGGAATCTGGATAAGGCGCCCACTGATGCCTTGCTAACCGACTCTGATCGACACCGCCTCAGGCCAGCAGACCGGGAAGACCTGGAAAGGCTTTCCGATTTTTTTATAGATCACAATCCGTTCATAAGGCATATCATAAGACGCACGCGGACATATCTCGAAGAGACCATAGATCCTGAATCGAACGAACCTTACTTAAAAGCAGTGAAGGTCAAAACATTTGGAGAGAATAATCCCATTGATTTACCAGGATATCTCAACGATGCTTACCAGAGTGCAGAAGATTTTTGCGAGCAACTGGCGACTATTATGAAATCTGCGGGATTTATCCGCACACTTCTTTTGCGCCGGATGGGCAGCAGTATCGAAGCTGGCAAACAGACAGCTTTAAAGTTTTTAGGACAAGATGTTGCCGATATTCTTGATGAAGAAGATGAAACAGACGAAAGCAGCGGCCAATCACAAGGGGGTATAGCAGGTCGAATTGGCCCTGCTGAGCAGGAAATTTTGCGGAAACTGATCGCTCAATTGGATCAACACAAGGACCGAGATCCAAAATACGCGATGCTTAAAAACCTTTTAATAAATGAGGGATGGGGTAAACTGGGCTGCATCATTTTCAGTCAGTATTTTACCACGGTAGAATACTTCAGTGCGCAATTGGCACTGGAATACCCGAACGAAAAAATTGGGGTGTATGCCGGAGGCTCGAAGAGTGGTTTTTGGATCGATGGTTCGTTTCAGCGATGCGCCAAAGAGGATTTGAAGCAATGGGTGCAAAATGGGGAGCTTAAAATCATCTTTGGAACTGACAGCGCATCAGAAGGCTTAAACTTACAGCGATTGGGCACTTTGATCAATCTCGATTTACCATGGAATCCAACTAGGCTCGAACAGCGCAAAGGCCGTATCCAGCGTATTGGGCAAATACGCGATGAGATATTTGTATACAATATGCGATATAAGGATTCGGTGGAAGACCGAGTTCATCAGTTATTATCCCAAAGGCTGCAACAAATATTTAATCTGTTTGGTCAAATGCCAGACATTTTGGAAGATGTGTGGATACAAGTCGCCCAAGGCAACCGAAAAGCAGCGGAACAAATAATCAATGAGGTCCCCGAGCGAAATCCGTTTGAAATACGCTATGATCAGGTGCACAATATTGATTTCGAAAGCTGCAGGCAAGTATTGAATAAAGTTGAGATGATGGATAAATTAAAGGAGGGTTGGAGGTGACATGGGTTTGAGAGCTTAAACGCCAACTTTTTTAAAGAATAAAAAAAATAGATTTAAAAAGAAAGCTTTGCAACTTTTTATGAGAGTTATCGCACTTGTAACACCTTGCGTACCAAACACCACTCATGCGCATTGTTACTTTTGGCCATATAAGCGGATGCATCAAACCTGAAAAAGGTACAGGCCATGTTTATTGATATGTCAGAAGTGGGGCACCTGGGGTTGGGGGATTATGAAGCTGTAGTCAATGCGGATATAGATCTGGATTGTTTAATGGGGATGGTGAAGTAGGGGTATCGGTATATTGCTGGAATTTGAATGGCTTCTGGAAGATTGGATCGGGGGGTCAATATTCCGCCCGTCGGACGGGCAGGGAATGGCAGTCACTGACCAAGGGGTCAATATCACCGGAATGGGAGCCAGAATAAACCGGAATGTTTAGTTGCGATTTACCCTGAGTGCATCGGCCGTTTTTTATTTCAAGTACCTTTGATTTTCAGTTGAATAAGTTGTCGTAAATCCATCATTTCAAGTCTTTGTCCGGCCATGACTTTATTGACAAGGCTAAGCGAATCATTTGAAAAGTGGCACAATGAACCCCGAAACAGGGGAAGCACTTAGCTATTCAACACATTCGATAGTGGCACAATGAACTCCGAAACAGGGCCCTTTTTGAGCTATTTTAGCTCATCTCAAGTGGCACAATGACTGACGAAATGGCTGGCACAATGATGTGCGAAATATCCACTCTTCGCTTTCCGAAGCTTAGGTTTTTGATCTGGCTAAACCAAAGGTGCCAA
>JBBQXZ010000111.1:0-14539 GCA_038209145.1 Cytophagales bacterium
ATAAAAGGGAGAAAAGAAACCCCCAACAGTCAGGCACTAGCCAATGCATGCTATATCGGAGATCAGTGCAGGACGGGTGTAAATGCCATCATTCTCCCCGGAAAGAAGGTAGGGTCGGGCAGTATAGTGGGCCCTGGAATCTTACTTGGGGAAGACTTGGAATCCAACAAAGTAATTTTTCTTCGGCAGGATCAGGTGATAAAAGACTGGGGTGTCGGCAAATACGGCTGGTAAGATAAAAAAATAACGAATTTTTCTTTAAATAGCCCCTTCGCCCTTCTTAAGATAAAAATAAGAAATGGCTGCCGCGCCGGTATCTGCCAGTGGGAAAGCATACCAAATCCCCTCCAACCCAAAAAACATCGGCATTAGAAGAACCAGGGGAATCAAGAAAATCCCCTGCTTGCTAAGAGCGAGCAGCAGGGCTGGCTTGGGCTTGCCTATGGCCTGGAAATAGGCACTGCCGATCAGGCTAAACGCCAATAATGGGGTGGCCAGAAAAGATTTTCGCATGGCAGGAATACTGAGCGATATCAATTCCTCGTCTGTAGTAAATACCCTGACTAAAGGACCCGTAAAAGTGAAAATCAACAAAAATATCACCAAAGCAATCAGCGTGGAGTACCTAAGTGCCAGACGGATGGAGCGATGCACCCGTTCTGTCAACCTTGCTCCATAATTAAACCCTACTATGGGGACAAATCCCTGGGTAATCCCCAAAACCGGGAAATTGGCGAACAACATTACCCTGTTGATCACGCCATAGACAGACAGTCCAATTTCCCCACCATAGCTGAAGAGTACATTGTTAAGCACGATCGACAACACACTGACCATCCCCTGCCTGGCAAGGGTAACTGAACCCAACACGGAAATTTCCCTGGCAATCTTTAAATTGGGTCGAATCCATGCTGCCTTTAATTTCATGGAAGATTTTCCAAAAATAAAAAACCACACGGTGTAAGCAGCACTTGCCATATATGAAATAGTTGTCGCCCACGCGGCACCTGCCAACCCCATATCCAAAACCACTATAAAGATGGGGTCCAATATAATGTTGGACAAGGCGGGGACAATTAACGTGTACATGGCCATCTTGGGATAGCCTTCAGCCCGAATTACACTATTGCTCATCATGGCCCAGGCCAAAAAGGGCACACCATACAAAATAACCTGAAAGTACTCCTGGGATGGAGCCAATACATCGCCTTTGCCTCCGAAAACATTGAGTATGGATTCTTGATACATGAGTCCTATACCCACCACAATTAAGGCCAGTGTAAGCGTCATGCCAATCTGGTTTCCAAAAGTTTGTTGGGCTTTATGACTATCATTATCCCCAAAAGCCCTGGAAATGATCGAAGCTCCACCAACCCCTATAGACATGCCAATGCTGGAAATCAAAAATGTAATGGGAAGAACAACAGTGATGGCGGCTATCCCCAAAGATCCGACATACCTACCGACAAAAATCGTATCCACGATTCCGTAAATGGACAATACCAAAATACCAATTGCAGCTGGAACAGCCTGCTGCATGAGCAATTTCCCCAGGGGATCTGTACCGAACTGTGAATTATTGGCTTTCATACGGTATCCCTCAGGGAAAAGCTTGTCGTTAGGTTATTTGCTAAGCTACCAAATAAATCATGAACCCAACATACAATTGAGAATAGCGGGCTAAAAAGATTTTGTAAATTCGATTTTAATTTTCAGTTGCAGGTCTTTGATCACCTTGAAAATCTCCCTTAATGTAGCCTCCTGTACTTTGGTGAGGGACCGGATTGGAATGTAATTTTGGGCAGGCTTCATTTCTTCTATTATCCTTTCGGCTTGCTTTTCCAATCTTAAGGCCATGAGGTAATAGTAAGCCTGATAAAGCTCTGAAGCCGATTCTTTGTCAAAAACATTTCTTTCCGTCAGTTCCTTTAGCCGTTGGCCAGTGTTGGTCTGGAATATTTTTTCTCTCAGCGCATATATACGGATGGCTTCAACCATGGGACTCATGGCTTTTTTGATGTCAAACACTTCTTCGTTTTCAATTTTAAACGTACGGATATTTTTCAGCCACGTTAACTGCGGGTCAAACTGCAAAGCGTTTTGGGCCATATTAAAAAAGAATCTTTCCAATGGATTTTCCAACTGATGAACCATAAATTCCTTTAACTGGTCGAGGAGTGAAAAATCACCGTATAATGGCCTACAGTCAAGAAATGTGGCGTAATTCATGACCGTCTCCGGTGAAGATTCCATAAACCACCGCTCATAGTTGTTTTTCCAGTGGGAAAGCGAATGGGTCCAGGTTGGATTTTGCGCCATAAATCCCCCTTCACAAAAAGCAAATCCCACGTAATCCAGCAGCTCAGACACTTCCTTTGCAAAGCTCAAAAAAAACTCCCGTACTCTTTCCCGTTGCTCATTGGCTTTGTCCTCATAGATGATGGCATTGTCCTGATCTGTGTTCAGGGTCTGCTCCATACGGCCCTCACTACCCAGTACAAAAAACACGAATTTCGCGGGGGCGTCTCCTTTTTCTTTAAGGACATTCTCTATGACTCGGAGAATAATGGTATCTGCCACCGTGGAGATAATCTGATTGATCAATTCTGCCCTGACACCACGCTGAATCAGTTGGAAAACCATCTGGGGTACTTTCTCCCATTTTTTTTTAAGTTCCTCCTTATTACGGGCCTGCTTGACGGATTGAATAAAAATAAACGGAGAGTGCGAGGGTTCAGTAAGTATTTTATTCCTGCTGACCATACCTACAAATTCCCCGTTTTGCTCCACTAGCAAGTACCTGGTTTTTGTCTGAAACATCAAAAGCAAGGCCTCATAGACATAGGCATCCCTGGATATAGAGATGATGGTAGGATCCATGACATCCCTGATGGGGCCATCCAAGGGTCTTTGCTTGGCGATTACCTCATCCCTGAGCGTAATGTCGCTGACAAACCCTATCAATTCGGAATGGGCATTTACGATAAACACACAACTAGTTTTGTCATGCGCCATCACTTTTGCCACCTCAAAAATAGGCGTGTCTTCCGGACACCTCCTGATATCGCGCAAGGGTACCGTTTTTATCTTCTTGGTATAGAAATCATCTATGCCGGTGATGGCCTCGTTTTTCATAGCTGCTGTTACAAATCAAATTAACCGAATCCCCCGCACATTTCCATTATATGCGTGCTTTTTCATTTGAAACATTGGTATTTAAAAAATCTTATTTTACCTTTGCATCACAATTGGAGGGGGGTGCAGTTGGAATGCCCAAATTAAGGCTTTTTCAGTGTTTTCCTTTCCGGTAATAGTACTGTAAACCAGAAGATTAAAATAACCAGCGATGTTGTCCTCAGATTTTAGCGATTATTTTTTTTCTATCTGGCAAGAAAATAACTGGTCCTGTAGCTCAATTGGATAGAGCAACTGCCTTCTAAGCAGTAGGTTTCAGGTTCGATTCCTGACAGGATCACATTATAAGATAAAGGGAAGCAACCACCCTTTTAATTTTGGTTGATTAGTTGATTCTGTAGCTCAGCTGGTAGAGCATAACACTTTTAATGTTAGGGTCCTGGGTTCGAACCCCAGCGGGATCACTTTAGTATGAAAACCTGTTCTTTTGGACAGGTTTTCTGTTTTATGGTTAATTAATCCGGGGTAAGAAGTCCATCCCGGAGATCGATGATAGGAGGTCAGCGGGAAACCCAAGCGAGGACAATCCGTAAAGAAATTGTACAGTGAACATTTTTAGACTTGAGCCAGGCAGCTGGTGGGATATCTGGGATACCGATAATTCTTTGGAACTTGCTTTTTTGTTTTAACAAATACTCTGGGGGGAGAATAATATCCTGGGGATCAACGATAATGTCGGATGGCAAGCCGTCAGCGGGAGGGATGCCTAGGAGGCAAAAAAATCCTAAATAAACAGGTATTTTTAGTTTACCCCAATATCATCCCTGAAATAGGCTGAGAAATTCCTGAAGAGTTTTTAAAAACAAAAAGCAATCATGTTGCTTCGTTTTGGCATATAAATTGAAATGAAATTAATTGCTTTTGTTGATCTAAAGCTTTCACTACTAAAACCATTCACTTGCCGATTGTCAAATTGGCGTGTATTAGTGTTGTAGTGGCGAATCATTCATCAGGTATTTTTCCAACATCCCATTGAAATTCTTTGGATGGAATTTCCTTTGAAAAAAGAAAGGACAAAAGAAACCAACAGACATGTTAACGCTAGCATATTGTTGTTGAAAAATTCCCAATAAGTGGATTTAAAGATCATTTAGAAAAATAAACAAACTGGTCTTATATTGTATTTCAAATAAATTTTATATTAAAACTATGTATTATTTAAATAAAACATTTAAAATTCAAGATTGGAAAAATATAAAAATTGAAACCTCCAAAAAACTGGGGTGAAAGTTAGAACTCAACTTTAAAAACATGATTTTGTGGATAAATATAAGAATTTTCTTCCAGCTTTAAATTAAATCATCCTAACCTTAAAAAAAATGCTGTTTAATTAAAATAATTAGTTTTATTTTGGTTCGGGAAAATTAAATATTCAAAATTTGGTAGATGGAATTGATGTGATTTTAACCTACCTTACAAAGAAAACATTAACAACTCCATTATCAATTTAGATGAGTTTCAATTATTTTGCAGTTTTAAAAGCAATTCTGGATAATGGGTTTCAATTAATGACCCATTTTTTTCGGAACCTACTTTTATTTCTGCTTTTTTTGGCTGTAAACGGAGCCTCATCCGCACAAACGACCTTAATTGACAGTCTAAAATTGAAGTTGAACCTGATTGAATCCCCAGACAAATTCTCCCCAAGTAAGGAATATATTGATCTTTTGAACAGCATTTCAGAATCCTATTACAATTACTTTCCGGATTCTACCTTATATTATGCCGAGAAAAGCAAACAACTTTCTGAAAATATGGGGTATATGGAGGGGCTTGCCGATGCTTACCGTAATATCGGCGCTTACAACAACCGGATGGGGAAGTACGATACAGCCAAGGATATTTTCAAGATCGGTATCCAATTGGCGGAGCGGGTATCCTATAAAGAAGGATTGGCTACTCTATATACTAGCATCGGGTTGAGTTATCATGAAACCGGCCTATTAGCCGTAGCCACGGAATACAACCTGATGTCCCTTAAAATCAAAAGAGACCTCGGCCTTCAAGCGGAAATTGCCAATACCTTAAATAATCTCGGATTAACTGCCATCGATAGAAAACAGTATACAAAGGCCATGGAGTTTTTCAGTGAGGCCAAAAGTATCCGCAAAAAACTGGATGATGAATCAGGACTTACTACTCTTCAGGCCAATATTGCTATAGTCCTTCAAAAAGAAGGCAAATACAATGCTGCCCTGAAAATCCTCGAAGAAATTTTAGTAGAAGAATCAACATCGGAAAACAAATCCCTAGAATCTGTTTCCCACTACAATATCGGTGAAATTTACCTTGCCCAAAACGAATTTGAGAAAGCCATCCTACATTACTACAGAGCCCTTGAGCTTGATAATGAATTAGATGACCTATACGCCATTTCATCTGACCTTTTGGGTTTGGGGGAAGCCTATCTTAACTTGTCTCAACTGGTTAAAGCCCGAGAACTCATCGAGGAATCTCTTCGAATGGTCAAATCAAGTGGTATAATGCAGCATATTTCCAAAGGCCATAGCTTGTTAAGCCAACTATTGGAAAGTCAAAACAACTACCAACAAGCATTATTCCACCACCAGCAATACAAGATATATGAGGATTCGGTATTCAACATGGACACCGAAAGACTTACAGCGGACTTACTTATTGCCTATGGTTTGGAAAGAAGTGCCTTCGAAGCCCAACGAACCCAGCGGGAAAACGAACTTCAGCGGGAGAAAGAAGTCGATAGGTTAATTAGAAACGGGGTAATCGTACTCCTCTTGATCATGGCTGTGGCATTTTACATTACCCTCAGGTCTTACAAGATACAGCGGAAGGCAAGGCTTTTGGTTACGACGCAAAAAAACGAACTGGAACGCCTTTATCTCGAAACCAATCTTCAAAAAGAAGAAATAGAAACCATAGCCAAGGATTTGGAGGAAGTTAACAGGACCAAAGACAAGCTTTTCGGCATTGTGGGTCACGACCTTCGTAGCCCGATCAATTCCCTAAACAGCCTCCTGCAATACACCATGGATGAAAGCCTTAGCCAAGAAGAGTTTTTAAAAATGTCCTACAAACTAAAAAATGAGGTGGAGCATGTTCATTTTACTTTAATCAATCTGCTTCACTGGGCCCAAAGTCAGATGCGTGGTATAAATACGTATCCGGATTTATTAAATGTCAAAGAGTTGGTGGAAGAAAATATTGAGCTCTATCAACCAATATCCACCGGTAAAAATATAAATATTGAAGATAATGTCACTTCTGAAACTTTTAGCTGGGCTGACAGGGAGCAAATAAATCTGGTAATAAGAAATTTGTTAAACAATGCGCTAAAATTCACTCCCAAAGGAGGGGCAATTGAGATTACCAGTAAGCTAAACAAGGATAACCTTTGGGAAATTTCCCTTCACGATAATGGAATAGGCATGAGTTCAGAAATTATTGACAACCTGTTTAAACCTAATTTTCAAATCAAAAGGTATGGCACTTCCGGGGAAAAAGGTACTGGACTGGGATTAATTTTGGTTAAAGATTTTCTCGAAAGAAATAATGGATCTATTTGGGTGGCCAGCGAAATTAACAAAGGAAGTACCTTCACATTTACCTTACCCATGGCAGAATCTCCCAAATGACATACTTTCATTTTAAGGTAATCTACTTTTTTGAATCCCCGTACATAACCATAAATGTGTTATATTAGCCCTGAAATAATAGGCATGAACCTTTAATTAAATTCCCCATGCAAAAAAGTGCTTATATTAGGTTTAAAATCAAAATAGCGATTGCCCTGACGGCAATTCTCTTATTAATCTTCATGAAAAGTATTGTCGACAAACAAAATGTGGATGAATTGGAAGAGGCTTTCATCTCCGTATATGAAGACCGACTTGTTGTACAAGAACACATTTTCTCCATAACCGAGATGATTTTTAGAATGCGATTACTCGTCACTGAAAGTAGTACGATGGATGAGTACATGAATGTAAAGCAAAGGGTAATCGATTACCACACCCAGATTCTTGAGGTTATCGATGAATTTGAGCAAACCAATCTTACCCCTAAGGAAGCTGAGTACCTTACCGAATTTAAAGATTTAATCACGAACAAACTCGAAATTCAAACGTATTTTACCTCTAACAATGACGACAAAAACATTGATTATCAAGAGACCTTAAAAAGTTTTGATTCAGATTTTGAACGGGTATTGACCGATCTGCGCGAGCTGTCAAACATCCAGCTGGAGGAGGGTGCCAAGCTGACGGTAAGGTCCTATCAAATTAAAGCCAGGTCTGATATTTGGTTGAATTTTGAATATGCCGTTTTATTTATTTTGCTCATTATTATCGGCATCTTAGCTTTCACATCCCAGCCCATCCAAGTAAAAGTCACTGCTAAGAATTAACTATTTCCTTTCGGTTGACTATTGCCGACAATAAAAACCCAACCAAAAATATGGCTGTTGTCCCAAACACAATTGTCAGGTTGGCATGAAAGGGGCTTTTAAATGCCCCCATGCTGCTGCCATCGGGTATCAAGGGGGAAAGGCTCATCCATCCAATTATAATGACACCCAGAATTACACCATAAGCCGCAAATTTTTGCCGGATATTTTTGCCAACGTATCCCAATAAAAACAACCCCAATATACCTCCACTGAAAATAGCTGACAGTGCCCACCAAGCATCCAGAGCACTTGTCACGCCATTGAAGGCCAATGCTACCACGATACTCAATATCCCCATAACAAAAGAAGCTATCATTAGGGTTTGCATTTCTCCTT
The DNA here is from genome assembly GCA_038209145.1 of Cytophagales bacterium. GTDB lineage: Bacteria > Bacteroidota > Bacteroidia > Cytophagales > Cyclobacteriaceae > Lunatibacter. Next base: position 7,955 of record JBBQXZ010000111.1, read on the forward strand.
TTTCACTAATGCCGGGATGCATGTATTTTTTGACGTGATCAGTCAAAATAACAGTCGCCGAACTGTTGACGCTGGTAGAGACGGTACTCATGCCTGCCGCAAAGATAGAAGCTATCAACAGTCCGGTCATCCCTGTAGGCAAAACGTTTACTATAAAATAGGGAAATACTTTATCCGCATTTTCCGGAGCTAAAAGCTCAGCAGGCAAAGCTTCCGGCATGGCCTGATAATAGGCAAAAAGCGCTGTTCCAATAAAGAAAAACAAAAGGGAAACAGGTACATAGAGGAGGCTACCCAACAAGGTAGATTTCACTGCCTCCCTTTCAGTTCTGGCACTTAAGTAGCGCTGCACATAATTCTGGTCAACTCCAAAATTTTGCAGATTGATAAAGAGACCATAAACCAAAATCAGCCAAAATGTAGCCTCCGAAAAGCTTAGTCCAAAACTACCCAAACTGAATTTCTTGTGTTCCGCAGCAATAGTGAATACTTGTGCGGGACCTTCGGGCATGGAAAATAAAATGATACCCGCACAAGCCAATGCGCCCGTAATTAACACAATTCCCTGAATAGCGTCGGTCCATACAACCGCCTCAAACCCACCCAACATGGCGTAAACCAACACACTGAGACCAGTCACAATGATTATCATCGGAATACTCCAGCCAAACAAGGCATTCATGGGTAATGCTAACAAATACATAATCGCACCCATACGTGCCAATTGGGTAAGCAGGTAGCAAATAGAGGCGTAAGTACGTGCCCAAGGCCCAAATTTCGTTTCCAAGAAATAGTAGGCTGATGCACTTTTGATACCCCTGTACAACGGGACAAAAAATTTCACGGCGAGGATCGCCGCAATAGGTATGGAAAGACTGAATACAAACCCATTCCAATTGGTCAAATACGCATTGCCTGGCAATGCCAGAAAACTAATGCTACTGACAAAGGTAGCGAAAATTGACATCCCTATAGCCCAAGAAGGCAAATTGCCACCACCTGTAATATATTGCTCGGCAGATCGCTTCTTGAAATAAAACGAAGCACCAAACAGTACGATGGCCAACATATAAACCAAAAAAATAACTAAATCAATCAGGGGTAAATCCATGGCTTTCGGGTAACAGTATTACTTATTTTGCTTTGTTAAAGTCCCTGAATACTTTTCAGGTTTTGCCGGATAACCTCCACTTGGTCTGTTTCAAATGCCGAATGTGGACCCGCCAGATAATTTTCGCATAACCCCAATACCGAAAGGGCAGCTTTCAACCCCTTTAGGTAACTGGATCCATAGGTTCCCACAGAATAAATTTTGGCAGACACTTCCATGACTTTCTCCTGAAGGCTCAGCACTTCGTCCATCTGATTTGACTTTGCGGCCTCATAAAGGGAGACATATAATTTTGGAAACATATTCGCTCCGCCACTCACCCCGCCATGGGCGCCCATTAGTACAGCGGAAGCCATCATTTCCTCCGGTCCCACAAAAAGGGAAAACTCAGGCTGATTTCTAAAGGAATAAAGCAATGCGTTGAAATAAGAGGCATTTGCGGAACTGTCTTTGAAACCAACAATATTGGGATGTTTTGCCAATTTCTCCACGGTATCCACGGCGATCATGGTCTTGGTATGGGAAGGCATGTTGTATAAAAACAGGGGAAGGCAAAGTCTGTCAGCCAATTTTTCAAAATAAGTGACCAACTCCGGTTGGGAAAGCCCAAAATAATATGGAGGGGCAGCGACTACAGCGGCAGCTCCACATTCCTTGGAGTAATCTGTCAGCGCAATGCTTTCCTCCGGTGCCGTGTCGGTGATACCCACCAATACCGGGACACGCCCGTTTACGAGTCTGCACACGCTATCGATCATTTCTTTTCGAATGGCGTAGCTCAAGCTCGTACACTCGCCGGTTGTCCCCAAGATAAACAATCCATGAACCCCACCCTTTAGCAGGTGGTTGACCAATTTTTCCAAACTGGAATGATCAAGGTGCTGATCATCCAAGAGAGGGGTCACAAGTGGGGGAATAATCCCCTTCAAGGGCATAGGCAATGGTGAATTTGACATTATTATATATTCTTAAAACTTTTAGGAAAATGAACGGGGTAAAGGCACAGGGGCATAGGGAATTATAAAACCTATAATCAAAGTTGTGCGGGATCGATTACCGCGTATTTGACTGATTCGCGGTTATAGGTGTATGTCAGGTGAACCAGTCCATCCTTTGACTGGATGATTGCGGGATACGCATATCCCGATGGGATCGGTTCGTTTTCCAACGTCATCACTGGCTGCCAGTCCAACCCGTCTGTCGAAATGGCCAAGTTGAGCATATTTCTAGCTTTTGGTTCCTTTCCTTCCTTGGTACTGTGGTTATAGATAAGAAGATGTCTGCCATCTGCAAGGGTCACGGCATCCGTTCCCGAACTTGGATTGGGCAGGGAAGTAGCTTCCATCTCAGACCAGCTTTTGCCCTGATCGGAGGACCAGCTGGTGGAAATTACATCTTGTCTTGTGCGGCAGAGAATCTGTAAACGGCCATCAGTATGTTGCAAAATACTTGCCTGAATCGCATCAAAGGCGACTCCGTCATTAATCGGTCCCATGACTTGCCAGGATTTCCCATTGTCCTTGCTTACTTCGAAATGGGTCATCCACTTGACATCATCTCCATCTACCATTTCTATACTGGATGGATTGATAATCGTCCCATCGGCCAACTGTATGGGTTTGTTTTTAATAGGACCCAAAAGGTGTCCTATTTTTTGATCTTCTCCAATTTTAGCAGGGGCAGACCAGGTCTTCCCATCATCAGAAGAAGTCATCAGCATACCCCACCAATCCATGGGACTCGGACCTACTTTGTAGAATAGCATCAATGGCCCTTCTTTGGGTTGAAAAAGAACCGGATTCCAGCATGGATACCGCAAAGTGTCATTTTCAACGCCATTAGCCACTTCTTCCGGTCGAGTCCAAGTGCCGTTCTCCAAGCGGGAAACCCGGATACCCACATCAGGGTGCTTCTCGCGGGTACCTGCAAAAAATGCCGCCACCATTCCCGACGGGGTCTCCACGAGCGTGGAAGCATGTACCTGGGGAGTAGGCCGGTTTTCCAGTGCATAAATCAATTCTCCATGGATATAACCCTGCTCACCGGGAACTGCCTTGGGAGGAAGGTAGAAATTTCCGGTGACATCGTTATTTTCCTGAACAGCTGCTTGCCCACTCACTGATCTATTACCCGTTTCGCATCCAATGATGACCAACGCTCCTATTAAAATAAATATTCCTTGTCTTCTCATTTTCTAATCTTAAATACCGCAAAAAGAAACTTTGATCCCTAATTCATGGAGTACGGCAGCTTTCACCTGACAAGCTTCCAAAGCTTTCTCACGACTGTCGGCGTAAACCACATGAATGTGGTTTGCTTTGTGTCTGGCTGTCAATTGATTTTGCGAAACGCCTTCGAGCTTGGCGTGCATGATTGGCCATTGAGGTGTGGTCATTTCCCAACGTCTTTTCGTTTCGGCTTCAGGAAGGGATACCGCCTCTCCGATTCCCAAGTCGGCGTGCAGCGCATTATCCATTACATATACCCTGCTCCATACAATGTGTCCCGGTTTGCTGATACCTTTCAGACTACCGCCACCCAAGCGAAAGTACATGGCTGGCTGCCGCTCACTCGATGCTCCTTTGTATTCTCCCTCAAAATGTGACGGCGGTACAGCACCTGAGATCAGCAGCACCCATATAAAATCATCGATGCCCTCTCCTGTAAAATGTTCACCCCAACGCAGGTCGTGCAGCGTATTGTCACCGACCATTCCCAACTCATCCCAAAGCTTATAGGTGATCAAACTGTCCAGCCCGGCGCATTCATCCACTTCGTTGAAATGGGGAAGTGCCTTGCCCGGGAAAAGTTCTTTTCCGTTTTTGTCAAATGCCGCGGGCCTGTTGGTATTATTTAACAACCCCTCGGTCAAATCACTGGCAGGAACCAAGTCTTTCAACCCCTGCTGGTATTGAATTCCGATGGTGTCGCAGCCGAATTCATCGGCCAGCCGAAGTGCAGCAATGTACATTTTGCACTGCTCCAACGATTGGGCACGCGTAAGGTCTTCTTCTGATTTACCCCAATTAAATTTCATTCCTTGATCAAGGAGCCACTGTAATATGCGCTCGGCCTCTTCGTCTGATACCTCACGCATGGCGGCATATAGCGTGGACTGACTTAGCCTTTCCTTGAATATACCCGTGGGATGCAGCAGATGATCCGGAATAATGGCATTGAACATTCCCATACACCCTTCATCAAAGACGCCCATAATGGCCTTGTTATTTCTGAAATTTTGAGCGAATACTTTTCCTTTTTCCTGCAACCCCGCATCTATCATGGAAGGCTCAAATGCCCTTACATGGCTTAGGTCATTGATAATGTGGCCCGTATCGAGCCATTCCCGAAGTTTGTTCATAAAAAAATCATCGGTGAAATCCTTGCTCCACAGCGTGGAATAGTCAACCCCTGCCTTGGTTAGCGAACCGTTCAGGTTGAGCATGCCTACCAATCCCGGCCACTGCCCACTCCAATTGGCCAGCGTGAGGATAGGCCCCTTGTGAGTTGTCAATCCGGGAAGTACATGGTGGGAATACTGCCAGACACTTTCTGCAACAACAAGAGGCAGGTTTGGATCCAGCTTCTTGAATACCTCTATTCCCATTCGCTGGGAATCGATGAAGCCGTGTCCCTTATTCGCATCATAGGCATGCCCGCGGATTACGTTCCAACCCAGGTCTTTCAATACCTTGTTCAAAGAAGTCTCCATATCATGCTGAGCTTGCCAACATATGCGATTGGCCGACAGCCTCAAATCTCCGCTCACTACCAGGTAAATATCTTTTGTAGTACTCATGTGCTGAATAATATATGCTGAATGTTTCTGTTTTTTTTATAATTCGTTACTTGAACATTACCTCCTATTACTTGCCACAGGGGAAAAAGTACCCTCTTTCACCCTGTTTTTTGATAAATTTGTCTAAGTTTTATTTAAGTGGATTTTCATACCAGATGATTCCCAGCCCTTCTTTACTGCCATCTTCCCCAGTCTCTTCAGAGGTAAGTACGTCTAGGTCACCGTCTCCATCCATATCGATAAGGACTATAAAATCGTACTTGACACCTGCTTTTCCACTGATGTCCGTGAAGGAGGGGGTTTTTTCCAAAAATCCATCTACCGACAAAACCCCGGATCGGTCCAAGGCTCCTTCATAGGAGGCTACCAGGTCCCAGGTACCATTTTGATTCACATCGGCCACTGCCACTGACTTACCCCTAGTTCCGCTAAAGGCAGGATAAGCCATTGATTTATTGACCCAGCGGCCCTCATTTCGATAAAAAAACTCCCATCCCTTCACCAAATCAGGGACCACGATGCCGGGAACACCATCCGGGATCCATTCCGGGATTTCAGCCAGTGTCAGAAACATGGGTTCTCCATCCTGCACCCCTATAAAATGATTTTCCCAAAGGTCCGTCAACCCCTTACCGTAGCCAGGATGTTTGAGCCACCTGACTCCGCGCCGATCACCATACCTGTCCGAAACAAGGATATCCTCCAGTCCGTCATGATCCATATCCAACAACTCGATAGACATGATCCAACCGGCGGGGAAAATTTCATGGTATTTCCATGCTGATATAATCCGGGGATTTTCCGGTGCTTCCAACCAACCTAGCGTACCAGTTGGATTTTTTGAACCTACCACCAAGTCAATTCCATTCTTGCCATCCATATCAACCGGTCTTCCAAACATCCAGCGTGTTCTCCCCACCGTTACCGGGATGTCTTGACTAATCCATTGCTCAGCTTGATAATAGGATTCCCAATCGGCAGGTGCCCAGTGGATGGTAATCCGTTGGTGGCTTCCCTCCGATAAAGTAACCAAGTCCATAAAACCGTCCCCATCCAAATCCACCGCAAAAGCATCCTCCACATCGGGAGAAGGCACCTCAATATACTCCCAAAACTCCCGGGGCTCTCCCGGATTGATGTATAGGCGGCTCACTCCACCCTCTTCCCATCCCACAATCAAATCCACATTCCCGTCACCATTGACCTCCGCCAGTTTGCTGCCGTCTGATCCCAGAGAGGTGTTGTCAATGGTATGTCGTTTCCAAGGAACGTTTGTCTGGGCGACTAAATCGGCGTAAAACGAAAAAAATGTTAAGGTGATAGCAAAATCAATCTTCATGGAATTGGTTCTTTATTGTTCTTTTACACTTTTCCCTCCTACTTAGTTTTCCATAAGTTTTACCCGGGAGAATTTCCCTTGTTCCAAAATAGCCGGATTGTGTGAGCAGATGAAAAGACCAACCAACGCATTTTCGGGGATAGTTTCCAACATATGGGAACCAATTGGCAGCAAATCACCTCCCGCCTTGGCTGCCCACATCGTATATTCATTTCCCTTTCTTTCCAGCTTTAAGGTCTGGTAATTTCCATCTTCCGCAAAAATCTCATCTTCGGGATCCCTCATTTCCATACCATCCTCCCGTCTCCACTGAAGCACTGTCAACCCGTCTCCATG
>JBBQXZ010000112.1:0-14301 GCA_038209145.1 Cytophagales bacterium
TTCCGGATTCTTGGCAGGAGGTTTCGTTTGAACAACTTCGTTCGGTCGGTGCCTTTCTGGTTTCCGCCAAGCGGGAGGAAGGGCAAGTTACGGAAGTGAGGTTGTTTTCTGAGCAGGAAGGAACACTTCACCTTAAGGATCCATTTGGCCATTCAGGGTTTGAATCGGATGGGCTTCCTGTGGCTGTCAAAGAGGGGTTGCTGGAAGTAACGTTTAAGCCGGGAGAAAAAGCGGTGTTAACTGTCAAATAAAGGCAAATGAATATCTAGCGGAAAAAGAAGTTCCTTACTTAAAATGGGATAGTTTGTGCTTTATTTTGAACGATATTGGAAATTTTAACGAAAAGGTTTACATTAGAAATAAATTCTCAATTTAACCTAAAGAAATATTCATAGAATTAGGTATTTGTAATCTTTTAGTTAAATCTAAACAGGCTAGTTGACCAGCGTCATGTGTGTACAAGACCCAAAAAGTGACCAAAATTTATTGATAAATCTGAGACAGGGGGACATCAAGGCATTTGATGAGCTATATCACCGTTATGCCAAAAAATCAATGGCCTTTGCGTTGAGATTTTTTAAAGATCAGTCAATTGCAGAAGAAGCTGTTCAGGAAATCTTTATCCGCATATGGGAAAGACGTAAGGAGTTGGATGAAAGTAAGTCATTCAAATGCTACTTGTTTCAGGCCGTAAAATTTTACATGTTCAATTTTATCCGCGACAGGAAGGATTCTTGTGCTTACGAGGAAGTGTCAGAAGCAACTTTTCGGAGAGAAAACACGGTGGAGGAACAGTTACACTACGAAGAATTGGAGGCTGCAGCCAATTTATTAATCGACAGGCTTCCCCAAGTACAGCAGCAGGTATTTCGCTTAAACAAACTGGAAGGGCTGACTACTCAGGAAATAGCAGATAGGATGAACCTATCCAAGCGGACCATAGAACATCATATTTATTTGGCTACCAAGACGGTAAAATCAGAACTGTTGCATCGTATTTCCATTTCTGCCATGATTTTTGTAGGGGTGTTTTTTTGAGCTATTTGTCACCAAATAGCAAGATTTCAACGTGAATCTAATTTTTTTTAATTTATCTCCCTTTTCTCTTAAGTAAATCATCCTCTTGATGTTTTATATAATAAAGGCATATTATTTTGAAAGAGGAGTTATTGATAAAATTTTTGCGGGGTAAGTGTTCTCCATCAGAAGAACAGCAGGTTTTCCAATGGTTGGAAAATCCAGCTGCCAGGCCGCAGCTTGAAAAGCTGATGGAGAAGCATTGGGAAAACACTTCCATTTCCGATACCGACAAAACAGACTATTCTCTTTTGTTGGGCAAAATACACCAACGGGTACTTACTCCAACCAACTCCAGAAAAAATCGGTATCAATCCATTGCTTTCCGAAGTTTGAAGGTAGCTGCCACACTGTTTCTCGTAATTTTCACCGGCTATTTTTTGTCGGTAAGCTGGATAAATACCGATAAATCCACGGACTTGGCGGTTGCCAATCCGGTGAGCCGCATTGAAAGGATGACAGGTATTGGGGAGAAGCTGACGTTGACCATGCCGGATGGCAGCAGGATTACGGTTAATTCTGAATCTAACATTCAGTTCAACTCAGATTATGGCCACAAAGATCGGATCATACAGTTGAGCGGAGAGGCGTATTTCGAAGTGGCTCCGGATTCATTGAAGCCATTTAAAGTTGAAGCCAACGGTTTTACTACCATCGCGTTGGGTACCGCGTTCAATATATCCACAAAGCATTCCAGCTACCAAGTAGCCCTTACGGAAGGGAAAGTGGCGGTAGAGGCAGGGAAAGAAGTAGTCAACCTAAATCCGGGTCAAATGGCTGTATGGGAGCCTGACCAACAGGTAAACGCCATCAAAGTAAAGCGTTTTGATGTAGTCAAAGTTACCGCATGGAAGGATGGGAGGTTGGCTTTCGACAAGAAGCAACTTGGCCAAATATTGAAAGACCTGAAATCCTGGTATGGAGTAAGTATTCAGATCGGTCCAGGGGTGAATATGACCCAACGTGTTTCCGGCACCTTTGAAAACAAGAATTTAAAAGACATACTCACCGGACTGAGCTTTTCTACGGCTTTTTCTTTTGAACTGAACGGAAAACAAGTAACAATAAATAAATAAGCGCCTATGAAACAAAAAAAACAGGGTAAAATCTCCATCGCCAAATGAATTCATTTACCCTGAATCATTTTAAAGTATACACATTAAAACAACCAAAATTATGAAAAGAAAATTACTGTACCTAATTAAGATGGTATCGAAAAACGTATTGTATAGCCTGATAATTCAATGTCTCCTCATGTCCACCCTGATGGCACATGAAATCAGCGCCCAAATTAGACCCATAGACCAGACCTTTGTCCGGTTGGGCAAGGCAGAAGGACAGCTTCTGGAAATCCTTAAGGATATTGAAGCGAGGACCAATTACAGATTTGTTTATCCGGCAGAAATCCTTGATAATAAATCCCAAATCAACATAAAAAGTAGAAGACAGTCAGTAAACGATATTTTGGTAGATGTCGGTACGGCTGCGAGGTTGCGTTTCAAGCAGGTGGACAACACGATTTACGTGGCCAAGCCCGAAATTGAAGCTGATGGAGGCAGCATTGAAATTGCCATTGAAATGGCTGAAATCAGGGGCAGGGTCACCGATGAAAGGGGCGATCCCATTCCCGGTGCAACCGTCATTATAGAAGGGACTACTACCGGAACCGCAACAGACATGGATGGCAATTTTTCACTGGAAGCACCTGAAGGCGCTATATTGCTTTTTTCTTTTATTGGCTATCAGGCACAGCGGGTGACGTTGGGTAATCAAACGTCTCTCAATATCGTCTTGAGAGAAGATTTATCTTCTTTGCAAGAAATTGTGGTAGTAGGGTATGGTACCCAAGAAAGAGCCAAACTTACCGGATCAGTCGCTAGTGTTAAAGCCGCGGATATTGATTTCATTCCCACATCGAATTTGTCCAATCTCCTCGCAGGACGTGCGCCGGGGGTGCAGGTAGTTCAATCTTCGGGATTTGCGGGAGCACCATCGAGTATTTCCATTCGGGGAAGTGCTGCAATAGCAGGTTCTTCGCCACTTTATGTCATTGATAATGTCATAAAAGCGCGGGTGGACTTTGATGCCTTAGACCCAAATGAGGTTGAGAGCATAAGCTTCTTGAAAGATGCGGCTACAGCTGCAATTTATGGTGCAAGAGCTGCCAATGGAGTTGTCTTGGTTACCACGCGTCAAGGTACAACTGGAAAACCTGTATTCAATTACAAAAGTTTTTTTGCCACATCAAGACCAACGAGACCTTTACCGCGGTATACAGCCACCCAAGAATTGGAATATATCAATTCAGTTGCCGAGACTTTTGGCAATCCCCAACCTATCTCGGAGGATATTTTCAGATATTTCGAAGATAGAAATTATGAATTGAACGATTATATCTGGAGGAATCCGTCTTCGCAACAGCACAATCTCAGCGTCAACGGAGGTACTGAGAATATAACCTATTATATGATGCTTGGAACCAATTCTGATAAAGGTTCTTTCACAAATACGGATTATTCAAGGTATAATTTTAGAAGTAATGTTACTGCTAAAATCACAAAAGACTTACGTGTTAACTTAAATTTAAGTGGCAACAAAAGAGTGACCAACAGGTTTTTCTGGCCATATGACGGGGATGGTGGTGAAGGTTTTGAGTTATCGGACTTTTATAGGACAACGTTTAATTGGTCCAGGTTATATCCATTCTTTGTTGATGGAGAGGGCAATCCCACAACAGATACAGATAGTGGGTTCCCTATAGGAAGAGGGTCTTGGAATCCAGTTTTAATGCTTGAAAACGGCAACTATAGAAAAATTAACAGAAACACGTTTAATGGAATAGTTAAAATTGATTATGATTTACCGTTTATTGAAGGACTAAGTACAAGTTTGATGGCGAATTATTCTTTTGATTCCAGAAATCAAAAAAACTTCGTCATTCACAATCGATCCTATTTATTTCAGCAAGGTTCGGCAACTAATCCATATGTGCCGGGCCCGATTGATCCAAACAGGTTAAACGTCCACAATTTATCACGGTCATTTGAAGGGATAGATGAAAGCGCCACTTTTGGAGATAGTTATCAATTGAACTGGTTTTTAGACTATAACAAGACTTTCGGGGATCATACAGTTGCGGGAACAGTAATTTATGAACAATCAGCGTTTACTGGAAAAACATTCAATGGCTCGGCCGACCAATTATTGACAAGCAGTGTAGACCAGATTTTCGCTGCATCAACCGATACTCAGAGACGGTATTTTACCGGAAGCGAGTCCCAATTTGGAAGGGCTTCTTGGATTGGAAGGACGCGTTACGAATACTCAAGCAAATATATTGCGGAATTTTCCTTCAGGTACGACGGGAGTCACCGTTTTCCCTCAGATACAAGATGGGGCTTTTTCCCATCAGGATCTGTTGCTTGGAGGATTACTGAGGAAAATTTTGTAGACATACCTTCCCTGAGTGAATTGAAATTTAGGGCATCAATTGGTACAACAGGCGATGATAATGTCGCGGCGTTCCAATTTCAAAACAACTTTGTTCCAAGTGCCGGATATGTATTTGGAAATACACTATTCAACGGAATTCGTGCAGGAACACCCCCAAATCCTAACATAACTTGGGCTAAAATGGTAGCTTATAACTTTGGTTTTGATTTTGGATTGTTTAATGACAGGTTGGTGGGGTCTTTTGATTATTTCCACAACAACAGGTATGATCTGCTAAGGCAACGAATTAGGGTAATTCCAGGCACCTATGGGGCACCGTTGAGTGATGAAAATTATGCCGAAATTGACGTTAGGGGAGTAGAGTTCTCCCTGAATTACCGAAATAGTATCGGAAGAGTGAATTATACCATTGGGGCAAATATGGGTTATGCGAAAGATAAAGTAATTATCATTGATGAACCCGTCGGTCTGGAGGATTGGAGAACTGCTATCGGACATCCCATAAATAGAATTTGGGGATATAGATCGGATGGAATAATAAGGGATCAAGCAACACTTGACGCGTTGCCCGAAGGGTTCTTGCAGTTTGGTCGAGAACCTATGCTCGGAGTAATCCTTTATGAGGATATTCGAGGTGTCAACAGAACAGAAGGGTCTGATGGAATTGTTGATGAGAATGATCAGGACTGGTTGTCCAACAATGCAATACCAAGAATTAATTACGGTATCAATGGTGGATTTTCTTGGAAAAATTTAAAAATAGATTTCTTATTTCAGGGAGTTGGCGCATTTGATAAGATAGTAAAAACACAAAATACGCGAAGTGGAGGGGTATTTCAAACAGGAGACAGACCATATTTTGATCTCTGGACCAACCGTTGGACTCCAAACCGCACCGATGCTCCTTATCCAAGAGCAGGTGGATGGGGTATGGAAGAATTTGGATGGGGACCATCGGATTTTTGGATACGACCTGGGGCATATATGAGGTTAAAAAACCTCAATGTGGCCTATGATATTCCTTCTCAATGGCTTATTTCCCAAAACATTAATTTTCAGTTTTTCTTTAATGGGACAAATCTTTTTGTATTGTCGGCATTTAATGAATATGATCCTGAACAAGACAGGCTGGATTCTTATCCACTTATGAAGTCTTTTACAGGGGGAATAAATGTTAGATTTTAAAAAACATTAAAACGATGAAAAAGTACTTAAATCCACTATATATTATTGTCATTACAGTAATAATGACTAGTTGTTCGGAAGATGTCTTGGATGTAAAAAATCTGTCAGTTTATAATCCAGAAGATGTTTGGAATGACCCCACTCTTGCCAATGCCTATTTGGTTGACTTATATGCCTCAACTTTTACGGGATGGCCTCTCAACGACGGTAATAATGCTGATGAATCTGTTGGTATTTTGGGCCAGGGTCTTGTTCAAACCACTAACGGTTCGTTCAAACATTGGCCATATAGAAATATCAGAAAAGTCAATGTCCTATTGGACGAAATTGATGGAGGGAATTTGCCGGAAAATAGAAAAACCTCCATTAAGGCACAGGCCTACTTTATGCGTGCGTTTCACTACTTTAAGACAGTCGTTTATCATGGCGGTGTTCCTATTATCAAAACGCCGCAGCTTTTAACGGATGATCTGCAGGTTCCTAGAAATTCAACATTAGAGAATTTTAATTTTATTTTGGAGGATTTGGAACTAGCCATAGCAGGCTTACCAGATAGGTTTACGGGTGGAGATTTTGGGCGAGTTGATAAAGGGGCAGCAATGGCATTCAAAGGCAGGGTTTTACTATACATGGCAAGTCCTCAATTCAATCCTTCAAACCCATACAACAATAATTATTGGCAAGCTGCTTACACTGCCAACCAGGCTGCTAGGACGTTTTTGGAATCCCAAGGTTATGGTTTAATGGAAAATTATTCGGACATCTGGATGGAATCTGCCAATAAAGAAGTCGTGTTGGCTACAGTGTACAGAAACCCCATCAAGGTAAACGGAAGACAAGAGCACTGTGTCAGGCCAATTTCCCAATCTAGAAATTGCACTGGAGGTGACCAACCAATTTGGAGTTTGGTAGAATCCTTTCCTATGAAGGATGGTTCTATGCCGGGCGAATCAACGAACTATGAATATAATGTCCAGCGGTTTTGGGAAAATCGAGATCCAAGATTTTATGAAATCGTCGTATATAATGGTTCTCTATACGAACTTGGCGGTGCCCAGGGCAGAAGGCAATATACCGATATTCAATTGGGGGGTATAGATGATGGCTTTGGACCTGGCTCGAATTTTGGAAGATCCGGGTTTTTCACGAAAAAGGGAATTCAAATCGATTTACCAATTCAGCAGGCAGAACTGAATGATGTAGATTGGGTGGAGATCAGGTTTGCGGAGGTTCTGTTCAATCTTGCCGAAGCTGCAAACGAAGTAGGAAATCCGAATGAAGCCAGGGAGATTTTAAAGAAAATCCGTGAAAGAGCTGGAATTGATCCCGGTCCAGATTCAAATTTTGGTCTAAAAAGTGGAATGACGCAAGATGAATTGAGAGAAGCCATTTATGATGAAAAATTCATTGAATTTGCTTTTGAAGGTAAAAGATTTTGGGATCTTAGAAGAGCAAGATTACTTCATACCTATCTTGACGGCATGAGAAAATTCGGTCTTCAAGCAAAACTAAAGGTAGGTTTAAACCCAATAAGTGGTCAGGTATTTTTGCCGGAGGATTTTAATTATGAAGTAACAGAGTTGTTTAATACAGGCCAAACAGAAATGTTTACTCCGGAGACCTACTATTTTTTTCCAATCCACCGGGATGAAATCGAAAGAAATCCTAGTTTGGAACAAAATATAGGATGGGATAGTGGTAATTTTGACCCCACGCTAAAATGATGAAAAAGACATGTTTTCAGAATTGTTGGAAAATTTTGTCCAACAATTCTGAAAACTTCTTACAACTGCCTTATTTATATGATTCTTTCCGCCCAAGGTATTTATCTATTTTATTTGCTTATCCCATTCTTTGCCAAAGAAGCTGTAAAGAGTTTACGAGGCAGGGGATATAAAAAGAGTTGACCACAAGATCAGTATTAGGATGTATCAATTAGGGACGAAGTTGACTTTGGTAAAAGTATTTTAAAACCTAAGAATGACATAGATGAAGGAGAAATATAAGGCATTTAATTGTGCTTTTATGGTGAAATACCAGGTAGAAGATCAAATTGTCGTTACCATTTAAAGCTGCAGTTTATGTCGGGAGATAAAAAAATATCACTTGACACAAATAGCTTAACGCGATATCAATTAAATGTTCGTTGTAGATACGGATTTGATACTATTAATTATTTGACCATCGGGATTCCAAATGGTGTTCCTTAAACTAATGTAACTAACAATATGACACGTTTTTTTTCGCTTTTTATCCTTTCGCTGTTGGCAATCCTTTCCGGGCTTCGGGCGCAGGATAAGGTTTTTGAAACGGAATACATGAGGTTGTCTTTGGACAGCAAGGGACGATTGTCCGGGATGTATGACAAACTAAACCAGAAAGAATACCTACTCTCCGGTCAAATTTCTCCGCTACTTGGTATTCGGGTCGATGGGAAGTATTATGAACCTGAACGGCTGTCAATGGCAGGAGAAGCGCTTTCACTACATTATTCAGTTGAAAACATTGTTGCAAACATAAGGGTACGCGCCTATCAGGATTACCTTTCCTTTGAGCTTATTGGCATCACTTCTGTTGATTTGGTTGAGTTGGTGATTTGGGGTCCCTACAATACCTCAGTGAGGGAAATTATAGGGGAGTCAGTTGGTGTGGTAAGAAATGGTGAGTTTGCTTTGGGGATTCAGGCACTGAACGTTAAGACCCTGGGAGGGTATCCCAGTCAGGAGAGCGACGTTGAGCCCGCCTACGACATCTTCGAAACGGGTGATTTAGTCGATGTGGATTCCGAGTGGCGCAATAAGAAATATTATCGCGGACAAACTGCAAAAATGGTTGATAACGGATCCTCACTTCAAGCTTATACGCGGAATAGGCACCAAGCAAGAATGATAGAAAACTGGGGGCATATTAGGTATTCTGCGCCCGAGTATGATGACGGGGGAGTGATAGGATCAAAAATCGCACTTTTTGGGGGGCCTTCCCATCAGGCATTGGCAATTATAGGGGAAATAGAACTTGCCGAAGGACTTCCCCATCCGGAAATTAATGGAGAGTGGGCAAAAACGTCCAGGGAGGCTACCTCCTCCTACTTAATTATGAGTTTTGATGAATCCTCTCTTGATAAAGCTATTTCGCTCACTAAATCAGCGGGGTTGAAATACTTGTATCATGGTGGTCCATTCACAACATGGGGACATTTTGATATGGACAAAGCTGCTTTTCCAGAAAATTGGCAAAGCATGAAAAGATATGTAGAAAGGGCAAATGCGCAAGGTGTTTATCTGGGCGTGCATACACTCTCAAATTTTATTTCAACCAATGACCCCTATGTTTCCCCTATTCCGGATGAAAGATTGGCATTGGTTGGTCAAAGCGTTCTTATGGGAACGATAGATGCAGCTGCTACAGAAATTGAAATCGAATCGCCAGATTTCTTCAATCAGATGGAAAACAATACGCTCCAAGCTGTCCGTATCGGCAAAGAAATAATCAGATACAGGGCAGTCTCAGAAGAAGCACCTTGGAAATTATTGGATTGTATAAGGGGAGCTTTTGGAACTGAGGCTTCTCCACATGGATCAGGTGAAAAAATCGGCAAGCTGATGGATCATGGATATAAAGTATTTCTTAGCAATGCGGACCTTTCAGCGGAAATAGCCAAGACACTGGCTAGGCTTTTCAATCAGACTGGATTACGACAGATTTCCTTTGACGGTTTGGAAGGAGTGTGGTCTACAGGAATGGGACAGTATGCAAGAAATCTTTTTACCAAAACATGGTACGATAATCTTTCTCCCGAGCTTCAAGGCAAAGTGATCAATGATGCCAGCAATCCAAGCCACTTTAATTGGCATATCAATACCCGCTATAATTGGGGGGAGCCTTGGTATGCGGGGTTTCGGGAGAGCCAAACCAACTATCGGCTGATGAATCAGGATTTTTATAGAAGGAATCTTTTGCCTTCCATGTTGGGTTGGTTCAGCATGTCGGATGGGACCAGTTTGGAGGATACGGCATGGCTGCTTGCCCGGGCTGCTGGATTTGATGCGGGTTTTGCCTTCAACGTCAATTTTTCCAATGTGGAGAAAAATGGGCAGAGTGAAGAAATATTTGAAGCGATCAGGATTTGGGAAAGTGCCAGGATGGCCGGTGCGTTTACTTCAGAGCAGAAACTACGGATGGAGGACATCAAAAACGAATATCTCCTTGAAGAAGTTAGTAAAGACGCGTGGCTGCTATACCCTTTTGAGGTAGAACGATATGTGCACGCTCAGAAAATCCGTCAGCCAGGCGAACCAATTCACACAGTTGTTGATTTCAACAATCCCTACAGTGGGCAGCCTATGCAGTTTGTTATCAAACTCAAAATGGATGAAAACAATAAAAACAGTGATGCTAAAGCTGAAAAGATAAGCATCGAAGTAAACAATTTTCACACACTAGATATTCCATTTGCTTTGCAAGTAGGGCAGTACATTAAGCTTGACGGATCAGGCATTCTCAGGTTGTATGATGCCAGTTGGAATTTATTGGAATCGGTAGACCTTGAAAAAAAGGTTGTCAAACTAGATAATGGAAATAACAAATTGATGATTGATGCTACATTTACCGGATCTGGAAATGCCACCTTGCATGTCGAACTTAAAACCAAAGGTGAGGGGGAGAAGGTTTTTAGAAAAGACAATTAGGTTGAGATTATCAGTTGTTTTGAGGGTGGATAATAACATCATTTATGCACCCTCATCTACAAATTTTTATTTTCATTGAATTCACTTTTTTCAAAACAATTTCCCATTGTTGTGTTTTTTAAAAGATTTGGAGGACCATGGATCTTCCGAGTGGGTGGGGTATTCCTTCAGTTGGCTGGGCAACTTGTATGGCCGCGCCAAGTACGGAGATATGGTTGCGGAGACCCTACGTGTGTTTGCCGAAAATTTCTGGCTTCCCAATAGCTTCCATGTCAACGGAGAGCATTAAATCCTAGACTTCACCGTCAAGATCGAGCGGTTCTCAGTTGAGATGTAATCCCATATGCACCGGACATCGGGCATATTTAGTGAGCGTACCTTGGGTTTACCGGAAATGGTTATCGACCTGCTGAGCCTTTCGATTTGTAAATCAAAACCTTGCACATTTTGACAGTCTTTTTCAATGATAAATTATTTTTTTCATAGCATAAAATGTTTAAAATTTAGGATAGGTTTAACGCAGGAAGTAAGGGTAACAATTGAAGGCTTCCTGTCTTGGCAGGATTCGTTCATGACGTATAATTAAGTGCTTGGTTATAGTCTGTTGTACCACGAGATCGTTTATCAAAGGAATAATTTAGACTTTAATTAGCAGTTTTATTATATCAGCAAATTAAGATTTTTAGTAAATTGGCAAATTTTTTTTGCAAAAATATATGAGATTATTTGATACTAAAAGTTGAAATGAATGCTTACTATTTTTTGCAATATGAAAAAGAAAAAAAAATAACTCGTTGATAGCGAAAGCCTATCACTTATGAGAACGGTTGGGATGTTTTACATTTCAACCGCATGTTATGAGTGAAAATTCCTGAATGTTACAGTTGAACTTTTGTATTTAGCAACTCGTTGGAATTCAAATTAATTTACATGTTCGATGGGTCATGCTATACCCACATAAAGTTTTTGTTTTATAAAATAGTCTGCGAAAAATTAACTGAAAAGGATTTCGTTAAGATACATATTTTTCCAAGAACTCCTTCTTGGAATCTTTGTATGAAGAGACCCCCCCTATTTTCGAGAGGCAATAGATATAAATCCATGCAGTATCAATTTGATAAGGGAGAAATCCAGCTCTTGCACTACTTGGATAAAGGTGATGGTTATTATGCCACTCTCCTGAAAACAAACCTGGCCTTGTCTGATTTATGGACAAGTTTCTCCTGTCGAAATCTACACCGTCTTTATGGGCCACATCCCCCTTTCCATGTCCTGTATAGTTAAAGGCACGAACGAGAAGATACCAAGACAAGGCTGCACTAAAGGTGGTACATACTAAAGCGAAGCCTCCGATAGCATAAAAAACAGTAATCCAAAAAGCCCAATTAATGGCCCACATGCCAAACGTATATAGCGGTGTAACGAGCGTCCCCCATTTTTGGTAATTTTTATAGCTATTTATTTGAACACCTGTATGTGATAAAAAATGTTTCAGCTTTCCATATTCCTTTTCATCCAAATCCCTTGCAATGCTTTGGTGGTTAAAGTCCGCAAGCATACAATACCAGAAACCAGCTTTTGCATTATAAGGATCTCCTGGAAGGTCGGATTTTGCATGGTGAACGTGATGGGAAACCACATATACCTCCTCAGGGATGGTTCTAATGACCAGATTTTGGGTAATAAATCTCCAGATGGGGTGGCTGAATGTATAAGATTTATGGGTACTATAGCGATGATACCAAATAGTACCATGAGTACTCATGACAATCATAGCATAAATGAAAAATATCAAAAAAGTAAAGAAGTTCAGGTATTGGGTTATAAAAAAATAAAAAAAAGGCAACATACAAGCTATCATAAATATTGCAGAAGCAGGAAGCCAATTTTTTCGACTATGAAATATATTTGCTTTTTTTAAGGCTTCTCTAAAAAGCACCTTCTTTGTAGGGATTACCAACGCCCCAGTTTCATTTTGCCAGCCATAGGACGGTTCATGAAGTATTCTGTCTATAAATGCCATATTTTGCTATAAATCCCCTAAAGAACAGTTGCCTTCAAGAAAAGTTTGTTTTTGTGGTGTAAGATATTTATAACCTCTTAATTAACCAAATGGTTTTGATTGATGCAAGATAATTCTTTTTATCGATTAGATGAAAAAGAATACCACTTAGTTTCAATTCACTATTCCTTGGATTTTCTTTTAAAAAAAACTTATTTAGAATCTACCTTGTTACATATCAGCATCTTATCTGTTAATTAAATTCGCCAAAGATGGTTGCAAGTTTGAGGAATGAATTCAACTTTCCGGCAAGTCAAAGATGTAAAATCCACAATCTGTTCCTGTCTGCTTGAAACGATTTATATCGGCAATTTCCTGTTATTCAATATTTTATTGACATAATTCAAGGATTCAATGAATATAATATTCGTAATCCTGTCTCAAAATTGATGTTCTTTGTCTTTCGGCTGAAGCTTAGAAATCTAACTTCCTTGTATTTTTTGGGGACACTTACCAAACCAACCGAACTTCTAAAATCAATTCCTACAGACCATTGGTCTTTTAATGGCCAAACAATTCCAATACCCCCAATGAGGCCTGAGTCAAAAAGGCTGGCGTAGGCAGTCCGAACGGTAGATGTGGATCTGAACTCGATTAGTCTTTCACCGGCAGTGTTAACAACTTGCCTGTTTTCAATACTTGTTGAATTAAGAATGACGAAGTTGAGCGCAATAGAGTTGTACACACCCATTAGCACATAAAACCTTTCCTTTCTATCAAGGTAATATTGAAAAGTTGTCGGAACTGTAAGGTAGTCAATTCTGAAATCACGGTTAAATTGGAAGTTGAGTTTGGTTATTGTATTGTTGGCATTGGCAGCATTTGCATTTAACCTGTAATTAAGGTTTATCCCTCGCTGACTGTAACCAAGGCCAATTTCCACCTTCCATTTTTTCCCCAATTCCGAATTGTAAAAAAACTCTGAGTAAAAACCTGTCCGCATATCAGTTAAAAAATCTGTCTCATAATACGGATATGACATGGGACCGTTTATTAGTTGAATTCCTCCAGTGGTCCCTAAATTTTGTGGTGGGAACACTGAAGGCTGGCTTCCTGAGGAGTTATGCGAAAGGAGGTTAGAAAAACTCACTCCACCTCTAAAGCCGAGCTTCTTTGTTTGAGCCTGAACACTCAAACATGGGAGCAAGAATAACAGGAAAATAAAGTTTTTCATAATTGGTCTTTCAGTAGTTATTCAAACATTGGTGGTAAAGTCTCGAATATGGCAATTGGGGCATCCAATAAGCACCTGCTATTCCCTTCAGTACGCTTTCAAAGCTAATATAATTATGTTTCTTTTTTTCAACTGCCAAATCAAAAAATTTGGCAGACATCTCAAATGCGCCCATGTCTTTGTATTTAGTGCTTGCCTCCCTATTTGTAAGCACCATTGACAAGGCACATCTTGGGGATCTGGTATCTTAAATTCCAGAATTTTCCGCAGGGTGAAAACCAAGAGCTGAAATATTTCGGTATCCCTGATGGGCGGGAATTAACTTGACTGTATCAGGACGGGCTGCCCCAAAACATTGACAAGCCGAATTGCCTGTCCTGTTATTACAGGGTTGGTTTACGTTGAGAGCCTGTCCCGAACACCATATCGAATACGGAAACCGGGGTGCAGGTCGGTATCCGGGAAAGGGGGGATGCACAGTTGCTCAATTGCATAAAATTCATGATTACCTCCGAAAAATAAAGGCGTCAGTGAATAAAGTTCGTTTCCGGGGACAACCATCACTTAGTCAGGCCTGAATAGAAAAAGTTACAAACCGATGCTTTCCTATTATCTCAAAACGCAACCTACGATCCAGTGAACTGGTAGCGACTGTAATAAAT
>JBBQXZ010000113.1:0-14280 GCA_038209145.1 Cytophagales bacterium
CCATTGAGTCGGATATATTGTAAGTCATCACCCACTTTGTCTTTGATCTGTTCCATCATGCCTCTGTCGTCCAGTTTACCCAGGCTGGTCCGGACCATGTTTCCAATCTCCGGATGGTACTTATCCACCAACTGAGTTAGGGTATTTTTAATCCAGGCATCTATTTTTTCTTGGGTCGATGCATCATTTTTGAGGTAAGTAATTAATTCAATCACATTCCCTTTTACCAGTCGCATAAACACCGTTTCGTTATTTTCCAGTGACTCTTGAATATTTTCTTTAAGGCTGTTTAAAACCTGCTGGATAATCCTTCTTGTACCTGAGTTTAGAATCAAATTGGTTTTTAGATCTTGGATATATTTGGTGGATTCATCCTCGCCCGATGCCAAACTTTGGGCAAATTCCATAAAATATCCATCCAGCTTGAGTCGAATGGGATGAAACCTATCCCGAACTGTTTCTTCACCCAACAGCTGTACGATATCCAGTAACCTATCCGTGAGCAGGTCTAGGTCAATTCCTCCTGTTTTTTTACCAATCCAAATGGTGGATTTTTTTATCCAGTCCTGTTTTTCATAAGCTTCCAGTGTTGCCTTCAATTTATCAAAAACCACTTTTCTAGTAGCGGGCTGCTGTATGGTTTTACTAATTTCCTGAATCATCAAGTCCACAAGAGGTTGATGTTTTTGATCGGCAAGGGCTTGTTCCATCCAGTTACCCAGTGGCTTTCCAAATTCCATCTCCCGCATTTGATCTTTTAGCAATTTCTGCAGCCAAATGGCCAACTTGGGATGATCCAGATTTTCCGCAAACCTTCCCGCCACCAGACGGAATATATCGAGGGTTCGGCTGAGATTTTGTGGCTCCTCCAAGAGATTAATCACGTTGCTGGCCAGGTTGACATCCGTCAGTTTTTCCTGAATAATTTCAGTAGACAACCATTTGGTGGTCACCATATCCACAATTCCTTCCGTAAGTTTTTGCCTGTTCTTCACGATGATGTTGGTATGGCGACGTATGATGGGAATGGGAATTTCATAAAAAAGCGCACTTACCGCAAACCAGTCTGCCAAGGCGCCAATGGTGGCCGCTTCAAAACCTGTCAATAAAATACGCCAAAAATCCCCCTGTAACCATCCCTGATAAAGGCAAGTTTCCAAAAGGATGAAACCGCCTACAGCGGTAAAAAGTGAAAAATGTCCGATTTTACTTTTCAAATTAGTACGTTTAAAACCTATTTTTAAAAGGAAACACTATTTTTTTTGCTTGGATTAATTTGTAGCGTGTAGCACATTATTTTCCAATTATTTGCCTACAAGGTACAATTAATCAAGATATGTTATAAGTATACAGCTTCCCAAGAACGGATTTATTTTACTATACTTTGATAATAATTTAAAACAATCCTCATATTGTTGGTCAGATTGATTATTTTTGACTTCTGTTAACAAAATGTAATCATACATCTTAAACAGATTTTCTTATGCTTTTTTTAAAGGAAAATTTTTAGTCATGAGTTTAAGCAAATTTTTCAGTAAAAATTCGTCCGTTAGGTCCTGTTTTTTGGTTGCCATAGGCCTTTTATTACCCTTATTGACCATTCTGGCCAATGAAAAATTAGTTCAATTTTCACCCATTAAAATAACCGGGCAGAATAAGGCGGAAACTTTGTATCGAGGGGAATTTGAAATTACCCTTGCCGATCTCATTATCGAATATCCGGGAAATCCCGCTGCCTTGATCTTAACTGTACTGCCAGGCGCAGACTATACCATTGTCAATGGCACTACCATACTACCGAGCATCAATTATGCCAATACTTGGCCTGCGGCTGGTCTAAGTATTCCTGTCAGTATCCGACTGAATGACGGGACGGATCAGAGTGCGGTTTATGCGTTTGATTTACTGATTATTCCCCCCATCTTTGCCCTGACCTATAATGAGAATAGCTGCGAAGGTACCATATCCATCACCGCAAGTGCCTATAAGCCAAGGGGGAATTCAGTGGTTTCTTTCCCGTTTATAATTGAACTTTTTGACTCAAACGGTCAGCTATTCGAATCGAGAACGGTAAATTATAATACCCCATTTGACAATTCAGCCAACGTTACTTTTGGTCTGGGCACCGAATCAATACTTAATCGGTCAGAATTGTATACGATGGTAATCACTGACAATTTGGGAAGGAAATATGAGCGTTCCGCCGGACCTATTGGAGAAGCCTACGCATTGGATTTTATACTTAATTTTGCAGGCTTGGTCTGTGCATCGGACAATAGTGGGATTGTGGAATTTTTAGTGAATAATGCTGCTTTGCCGCTAAATTCCTTCATCATAACTGATGAAATTGGCAATGAGGTTTTTTCCAACTTCACCAGTGTAAATTTGATAGCCGAAACGGGAAGTTTTATAGTGGTTCAAGTTGGCAACCTTGCACCTGGAAATTATTTTGTAACCGTTAGCGACCGGTTTACTTGCAGAGGTTCAGAACCCTTTAAAATCAACGTTCCCTCCCCCCTGGTTGTTGGAGAAGAAATTTCGCCGGTGACCTGCCCTGAAAATAGTGATGGAGCTATCCGATTGGAAATAGCGGGTGGATGGAGTCAACCGTTTCCGGGAAATCCACGGGAGGAGTGGGCGCAATATGAAGTCCAATGGTTCACGGCTTCGGGAGATCCGGTGGGTAATGGCGTCAGCAAGTTCATCATGGACGGTTCCAACCAAATCATAGGCGTGGAAAACCAACTCGTCGGATTGCCTACAGGTAGCTTCTATGCTGAAATCATGGATCGGGGCAGACTGTTTGAGTTTCCCAATACAGACCCACTGGGATGTATGATTACAACACCGCTATATCAAATAGAAGGACCGGAAATCCTTCAGGTAAACAGCCAATCTATTGATATCTCCTGTTTTGGCGAAGGGGACGGATCCATCGAAATCAGTCCAACTGGCGGAATCCCCAATTACGAAATAGAATGGTTTGTAGGCCATTTTGATGATTTGAAAGACCCTATACCCGGAGATCTACAATCCATGGCCGGGGCTAATTTGGGTGAATTACAGGTTGAAGATTTGGGGGAAGGGATTTATGCCGTTCTATTGAGAGACTCCAATGGCTGTTTTATTGCGGAGAATTTTACCATTTTGGAACCTGAGGAACTTCTCATCAGTGAAATTGAAGCCGAAAGGGTGAATATTCGTTGCTTCGGAGGAAGCACCGGGCAGTTTACCATATCAATAGATCAAGTGTCTGTGGGCCCCTATGTGGTTCAGACTCATTTTATGGGTCAAACTCCAGGCTCGATCCAAGAACTCACGGTCAATCAGCCTGGACCATTTACTTTCGTGAACATGTCGGCAGGAAACTATCAGATCATTATTACAGATGCAAACGGGTGTCCAAAAACGATCGATAATATTCTTCTTTCAGAACCGGCAGACGGTCTTGACGTAGATAACTTAGTTATTTCTAATTTTAACGGGTACGAGATTTCCTGCACAGGCGCAAAAGACGGCAGCATTACCCTGGAAGTAAGCGGAGGCTCTGGCAACCTGCTTTACGAATGGACAGGGCCCAATGGGTTCTCCAGTACGGCGACAACGCTCACCGGATTGGGTCCCGGCATGTATGAATTTGTAGTAACTGACGCCAACGGATGCTCCGCAACTACGGGTGAAGTGGTATTAACGGCACCGGAACCCTTGGATCTAAGCCCCGTTGTTTCCCAATACAACGGATTTCAAATCAGCTGCAATGGAGCCGCGGATGGAGCGGTTGATCCCACTATTTCAGGGGGGGTTGAACCCTACTCCTATTTATGGACAGGAACAGGCGGATTTACATCCAATGCCCCAACTTTAGAAAACCTCGGCCCGGGAATCTATTCGCTCGATCTTACCGATGCCAATGGCTGTACGATTTCCCATGAAGTGGAATTGACGGAGCCGGAGGAATTGATTATTGACGAAATCGAGGCAGAACGGACCAATGTCACCTGCTTTGGTCAGTCTACGGGCAGCATCAGCATCGGATGGATCAATACATCGGTAGGCCCCTATGCCCTTACCATCGGTAAAATGGGATCCATTGACCCTGTTTTTATACTTTCGAATTTCAACGAACCCAATTATACATTCGGAAATTTACCAACCGGAAACTATTGGATTCAGGTCTTGGATGCCAATGGATGTGAGAAATTACTTGAAGATATATCAATCAACCAACCAGTGGAAGGCCTTGAATTGGCAGATCTGGTAATCTCTGAATTTAATGGTTTCCAAATCTCCTGTTTCGGCGCCGCAGATGGAAGCATAACTTTTGACCTTATCGGAAGTCAGGGGGATGTTACTTACAATTGGACCGGACCGGCGGGCTTTGCCTCAAGTGATCAGAATTTGGAAAACTTGGGGCCTGGTACCTATATATTGCAAATCTCTGATGAAAGTGGCTGTGAACTTGACAGAACTTTCATCTTGGAAGAACCGGAAGTTCTGGCTTTGGATGAACAGATCCCAGATTACAATGGCTTTCAGATCACATGTAAAGAAGGGGCTGACGGGTATATCCGGTTATTCCCCACCGGAGGAATTTCTGACTACACTTTTTCATGGACGGGAAGTAATGGGTTTGCCGGAACTGAAATGAACCTCGAAGGTATCCCGGCAGGCACTTATCAGGTCACTATCCAAGACGCCAACGGGTGTACACTCTCCCGCGAATACATCATCACGGAGCCGGAAGGTCTGGAAATAACAGAATTGGAGGACCAACGTGTCGATGTGCTTTGCTTTGGACAGTCTACCGGAGAAATTCACGTAATCATCAGTGGGCCTTCCACCCCACCATACAGCTACTATATTCAACAAACGGGTGCTGCACCTGGCAGTGCGGGTACGGCAAATGAAATACCATCCACCGGGTGGGTATTCGCAAATCTTTCCGCCGGTAGCTATGACTTGACCATAATAGACGCAAACGGTTGTACCGAACAGCTTAGTGGAATCGAAATAACGCAACCAGAATCTGGCGTTGCCATATCAGCTATTAACATATCGGAGTTCAACGGATTTGAAATCTCCTGTTATGGGGCGCAGGATGGGCAGATCGAAGTTATCCTTTCCGGGGGCAGTGGCGATTATCTGTACGAATGGACTGGACCCAATGGTTTTACGGCAGGTACATCTACCGTAGATAACATAGGACCTGGTGTGTATGAACTTAAAGTCACAGACACCAATGGCTGCACCATTACCACTGGTGAGTTGGAAATCACGGAACCCGACCAACTTTCCCTGAACGAGGAGGCGTCAGACTACAATGGATTCGGCATCAGTTGTTTTGGTGGAATTGACGGCTTTATCTCGGTGTCTCCAAGTGGCGGTACGTCCAGGTATTCCATCTCATGGTCCGGACCTAACGGTTTTACTGCTTCTGGAAGCCGGATAGACAATTTGGAAGCAGGCACTTATTTATTGAGAGTAGAAGATGAAAACGGTTGTTTTCTTACCGAAACCTATTCGCTTACCCAACCCCCGCTATTGGAGGCAAGGATCACTGGAACGGTTGATGTACTGTGCTTTGGCCAGCCTACGGGAGGAGTTACCCTGGATGTTACGGGAGGCGCTACATCAGCCTATACCTTTTCTTGGAGTCGCAACGGTAATGGAATTAACGAATCCGGTCAAAATCTAACCACGCTCCCCGCTGGAAATTATGGGGTTACGGTAACCGATATCAACGGCTGTATAGTTGTACTTTCTGATATTATCATCAATGAACCGCCTTCACCCTTGGAGGTTATCCTAAACCACGCTGAAGTCAGTTGCTATAATGCCAATGACGGATCCATCACTTCCGAGATTTCCGGAGGCATTCCTCCCTATCAGATCAGGTGGAACTTTGGTAGCATTCAACCAAATCTCCCGGGTGTTGGACCGGGGGTCTATGAAATAACTGTAACCGATGCAAACGGCTGTGAAGTAGTAGAATCGGTCACCATTGCAGAAGTACCTGTTTTCGATATTACCCCTGAGGTAATACAAATCAGCTGCTTTGGAGAAAATGACGGAAGCATAGACCTTAACCTGGTTGGGGGTCAGGCTCCTGTACGGGCCGTATGGGACCACGGTCCCGAGCAAGCCGCCATATTTAACCTGGGCCCGGGGGAATATCGTGTCACCGTTTTCGAAGGGGCCGGCTGTGAATTTCGAAGGACATTTTTCATCAATGAACCGGAAATTCTTATATCAACCGGCATTGTGGCTGATGCATTGGGATGTACAGATGGCCAAAGTGGCAGCATCAATTTGACTGTATCAGGAGGCAGCCCCCCCTATATGTATGCGTGGTCTAATGGAGAAAGTAAAGAAGATTTGACAAACCTTACCGCAGGCTTTTATTCGGTAAATGTCACCGATCAGTCGGGATGTTTCTCTACGCAGCGGTTCCAGGTCAGAAGGCCGCGACCCATTCAGGTTTCCTTGACCACGTATCAGGAGATCCAGTGTGAACCTAGAAACATCCGGGATATTTTTGAGATCAATGTAGATGGAGGGATAGCTCCTTATAAAGTGAATTGGAGCCATGGGGATGTCAGTGCCAACGGGTATCAAATGAGTACGGAAGAACCCGGGATTTATTTCCTCACTGTCACGGATGCAGCGGGATGTATCCATACAGAAACAGTGGAAGTTACCAACAGCCGAATTGTGATTGACGGGGATTTCAGGTCGCAATCCTTTCTGGATTATCAGGCACATCTGGTGAATATGGACATTGAATTTATCAACCGCAGCAGCGGCAGTATCTTGTCCTATTATTGGGATTTCGGAGATGGAAATGCCAGTATGGAGGAGAATCCCATTCACCGCTACCAGACAGAGGGTACGTATACCGTGACGCTGCGGGTCGTTGATTTATATGGATGCGAATTGGCCAAAAACTTTGAAATTGAGATATGGGATCATTTTCTTGAGGTTCCAAATGTGTTCAGTCCAAATCAGGATGGGATGAATGACTATTTCTTTCCCAAATTCCTCCAGGTTGCAGACCTTGATTTTAGGGTTGTCAATAAATGGGGGGAAGTCATTTTCCATACCGACGAACTGCAGTCCCCGGGTTGGGACGGAAGGTTGAACGGAGAGGATAACCAAATAGGAAACTATGTATATCAAGTCTCCTACCACACACTTGACGGAAGGTTTTTCACCAAAAAAGGGGTTTTCCTATTAATGAGATGATGAAAAAATATTGGACTATCGCGCTTTTGTTTTTTGGCATTCTTTCTTCTACGGATGCGCAGGACTTTCATTTTTCGCAGTTTTATGCCGCACCACTTCATTTGAATCCCGCATTTGCCGGCTCAACGGAACTGTCCCGGGCAGGAGCCAATTATCGAAAGCAGTGGCCGGGTTTGGGTTATGACTTCAATTCCTATTCTGCCTATTTTGATCATTATATCATCGATTATAGCAGCGGGGTGGGTATCTCGGTAAATTCGTTTGAGGAAACGCACATGAAACTAAAGTTTACCGACATCAGCCTTCAATATGCCTATAATTTGAAATTGTCTGAACGTCAGGGTTCATTTGGAAACAACATAGACCTGAAGTTTGGGGGTCAATTATCCTATGTCATGAGAAACGCGGCCTTGGATCAACTGGTCTTTGGAGATCAAATAAACCTTTTTGACAGAACTATTGCCCCAGTGAGCCTTGATGCATTTTCCTTGCAGGAACCGGTCAATTACTTCGACGTTTCGTTTGGCACCCTACTTGTTACGGATGATTTTTGGGTGGGAGGAAGTACCCACCATGTGACACGACCTGAAATCACCTTCTTTGAGGACAACGGTGATAGCCGGCTACCTGTCAGGTGGAGTGTGCATGGCGGTTATCTTTTTGAACTTAACAGCAGGAACATGAGGTACGATAAGAAAGACAATTACCTGACCTTATCCGCTAATTATAAAGAACAAGGCCCTTTTCAGCAACTTGACCTTCACGCTCAATGGCAGCATTCCCAAATTTTTGCCGGTGCCGGGTATAGGGGTTTAAGCAGCTTTTCAGATCTACCCTATCAAGCTACCTTTATAGGTCTGATTGGAGTAGCATTGGAAACTGGGATTACCATTGGGTATAGTTATGATACCATTTTATCCAGATTTGGGAGAAGTACACAAGGCGCGCATGAAATTTCCATGCGGTATTCCTGGTACATGGGAGATCCGAAAAAAAGAAATCGAAGACGGACGATTTTGGAATGCGCTTTTTATTGACAAGGGAAGTAGTTTATAACCTGAGTTCGATTGTTAATTACCCCAGCCCTGAATTGGCGGAAAATCATAGCACAGGGTAACGTCCTGTGCATCAATATCCATATTAATCCCAGCCCTGAAAAGGTGTAATAGAAAGATATGACACCCTTTCAGGGCTAATCTTGGTTGATCTTTCGGAATACCGATGGGCTGCACCCATCGCTGTGGTATTTCGCCCTTTCAGGGCTGGATCGGATTTTAGAAAAACCAGCCCTGAAAGAGTGTAATAGAAAGGTATGGCACTCTTTCAACCTGAGTCCATTGTTTTTTACACCTTAATTTGCAACCAAAATACCCTATCAACCATTTGTCTAAATTCCACCCAAGAACCAACCTTTTATAAAACAACCTTCTCCAAAAACTCCAGCGGAGTGGCCGATTTGATAGCCCTGGGTTTCAACCCAGGGTAATAACAGCGCAATTCTGCCCGCTTTGGCCGCACGCCCCCCAATACGGCCAACCCATTCCCGCCAAAACCCCAATACGGTTGGCCCGACATCCCAGATTTGATACCAGAATCGATATCGGAAATAATTTAACTAAATGATTGTATTGCCAGTTTGACGAATAATCGAACCCAGGTTTTCAAGGTTTGATAGGAAGAAATCAGTGGTCTCGGTAAACTCTAAATAGGCGTTCCAATAAGTACATTTTTATATTAGTCGGAAGTATTTTTCCAACTTTGACCAGCGCCCAGTTTAACCTTCCCGGTATCGTGACCCGTTTTCCTTTCAATAGATTTCTAATTCCGATAGCAGCTACCTGTTCGGGCAGTTGGACCACCATTTTGCCACGGGAACCATGTGACCTCATCCTTTTGAGTGCCTCCGGATTGGTCAATACCGGACCGGGGCATACTACGGACACCTTAATATTTTGAGTTGCCAATTCTTCCCGCAAGGCCAGTGAAAATGCGTAGACAAAACTCTTGGAGGCCGTGTACACGGCTTTATAAGGTAAGGGAAGAGTAGCTTCCATACTACTCATGTTCAATATAAACCCTTCCTTTTCCCGCTTTATAACGGCCAAAAAGCAATGGGTCATCTGTACAAGTACTTTGTTGTTCAGGTCAATGATGGTGTGGTATTTGCCCAAGGGTAAATTTTCAAACTTTCCCCCTGTACCCATACCGACATTGTTTATCAGCATGTTGATTCGAAATGCCTTTTCCTGGCAAAAATCAAAAAGGTTGGATACGCCATCCGCAGCGGTGAGGTCAATTTCAAAAATCACCACGTCGACGCCATGTTCCGCAAGGATGTCGTTTTTGACTTGCTCCAATAGTTGATCTGGAAGTGCCACCAATATCAAGTTCATTCCCCTGGAGGCACATTCAAAAGCAAACGCCCGGCCAATGCCCATGCTGGCACCTGATATTACTGTATATGTATTGTTATTCATTGGTCGAATTTAGGAAAAACAAATTTCCAACCTAACATACAGGCTGCGGGTGCATACTTTCTGACGGCTTCAATTGGGTTCAATAATTCTCTATCACGGGATTAATTTTTGAAATAAAGGCGAAATATGGATCCTTTACCCAATTCGCTTTCTACCTCGATGCTGCCGCCTGCATTCGTCATTATCTTTTTCACCAGATAAAGGCCTATCCCACTTCCTTCCACATGCGTATGCTGCCTTTCAAACTTTAAAAAAATATCGTTTTTCTTATTGGGATCAAGACCCAATCCATTATCCTCAATAGAAAGAACAATAAAATTTTTGATTTGCGCTGTACGTATGGTTATTTCAAGCTCACGGAGAGGTGACCTATACTTTATCGCATTATCCAAAATATTCAATAAAGCACTCCGCAAATTCTTTTTTGAAAATGGAATTTCAGGTATCTGAAAATCCGATTTGATAGTAACCTTGGCATCAAGTATTTTATTTCTTATGCTATATTTGACCTCTTCAAGTAAATCGGATACTCTAATACCCTCCAACTCATCGATTTCACTCTCAATTCTGGCAATATCCGAAAGTTCGTTGATTGTCTCTTTAAGCTTCGCAATAGATATTTCAATCAAATCCGTCAAATCTTTAATACTCCGATTCTTTGGATCGCTAATATCTTTCAAAAAACTGATAAGGGCACTTACATTGGCTAAAGGGCCTTTTAGATCATGGGAAGCGGAATAGATAAACGTGCCGTGATCCGCATTGATTTTGGAAAGTTTTTCCAGCACCTGCTTTAATTCAGTAATGTCATTAAACGTGATTATGGCACCGTCTTTTTGGTTGTCTTGCTGCCTGATGTAGGGTATGATCATCATTTGATACCACTTCCCGTCATTGGTTTGAATCTCTTTCTCTTTTGGGATGGAGGCTGAAATTACGTGGTTGATATCATCGATCAGCATCGCAAATTTGATATTAGTGGATATATCACCCAATGGACGACCGACATCGCTTTCCTTAAGATTAACCTGTATCACGGCTGAGGGAGTGTATTTCCTTATAACAAGGTTTTTGTCTACATAAATTTGCCCGTTCAGCGTGCCTTTGAAATAATTATTCAGATCGTCATTCAATTCGGCAAGTTCTTTGATTTTTAACTGAAACTCGTTGTTTACCGTCTGCAACTCTTCATTTACCGACTGGAGTTCCTCATTGGTGCTTTGCATCTCCTCATTGCTCGATATAAGTTCCTCGCCGTAGGAGGTGATATCGTCATTGGAAGCCTCCACTGCCTCATTGGCCAATTTGAGTTGTTGTTTGGTCTCTTCAAGTTCAGTTCTCACATCTTCCAGATAGCTTTGGGATTGCTTTTCAATTTGAAAATGTTCAGCATCGATACCGGTATCTTTTTCCACATCTCCCTCACTGAATAAGATAAGAAAAACAGGGTTTTTGTCACTAGGAGCTGGAGGAATGGGCAACACAAAAACATTGACCGACCGTATTAAATCATCTCTTTTAAACTTAACCTCCTTAATTAGCGCTTTCTTATTGTTTTTCAGGGATTTACGCAAGGTTGTTGAGGTAGCGATGGAGAGTTCTTCGGGCAACATTTCAAGCAAATTAAAATTAAAAAGTTTTGGCAGCAGGTATTTTTCGTAATTGCCAAAAGATTGGACAATCTTATGTTCACCATCCACACAAACTGCGGCGTCATAGCCAGAAACTTCCAAGAGTGTTTGATTCAGGATTTCGGAAAAGTTGTTAGTTAGAACATTTTTTGGTAGGCTTGATTTAAGTCCGTGATCCACCCATTTGGAATTCGAAGTCGGGGTATGATAGGTTGTATCTCCCGAATTGAGGGCTATCACCTGATTTTTGTATATTTTCCATTTCTTATCCGTTTCCTGGAATGACTTGTTCATTTTACCCAAACTTTCACTTGGACCGATAAATAAATACCCTCCCAGGTTGAGGCAAAAATGAAGCGAAGCGAGTACCCGCTTTTGCAGGATCGGATTCATGTAGATCAATAGGTTCCGACAGCTGATCAAATCCATCTTACCATAGGGAGGCTGCTTTACGATATCATGATCTGCAAAAATGACCATTTTTCTGATGTTGTCCCTTACCTTGTAGGTTTTGTCTTTTTTAACAAAAAACTTATCAAGCCGCTCCGCCGATACATCAGCGGCTATAGAATCAGGATATACCCCTTTGGAAGCGTGACTCAGAGCCGTTTTGTCTATGTCACTCGCAAAAATCTTTACCTCGATATTTTTATTGAGTGCCGATAAGTGTTCGAGGATAAGAATGGCCAGCGAATAGGCCTCTTCTCCGGTAGCGCAGCCTACCACCCAAGCCTTCAACCTGTCTTCTATCAGCTTGTTTTCAATAATCTGCGGGATAACCTGCTCATTCAACAACTCAAAAGCTTCCTTATCCCTAAAAAATTTTGTGACACTGATAAGAAATTGTTGGGCCAGCACCTTTATTTCGTCAGGATTTGTTTTTAAAAAATCTGTATAGGCTGAGAGCGTAGATATCTTATGACGGCTCATCTGTATGACTATCTTTCTTATTATAGTCGGGCGCTTATAATCGTTAAAATCAAGTGGCGTTTGTTGCTCGATGAGGCCAAGGATATCTTTCAAAGCCGCCTCATCATTTTCTGAAATTCTATCAGTATAGCCGTTCAACAGCAGATTTCGCTCCAAATAGGCAAGGATTTCATTGGGAATCAACTCAGGCGCAAGGACAAAATCGGCATTCCCCGATTGGATGGCACTAGTAGGCATTCCGTCAAATTGCGAACTTGCTGGATCCTGCACGATAACCAACCCGCCTAATTTTTTAATGGCGGCTATTCCTTTTGTTCCGTCGGTACCTGTACCCGAAAGGATAACCGCAATACTTTTATTACCCTGATCTTCTGCCAAAGAATTTAAAAATATATCTATGGCTTTGTTCGGTTGCCCTGCATGGCTGTCTGTCAGTAGCAACTTTCTGTCCTGGATGGTCATGTTCTTTCCCTTGGGCATCAGGTAGACACAATTTGGTTCTAACTTCATCCTATTTTCAGCCATGAAAATTTTCATTTTGCTATGCTTGGTAAGCAGTTCTGCCATAAAGCTTTTGTGATCCGGGGACAGGTGTTGGATGACCACATAGGAAACACCGTCCTCGGGAGTATGGTCAAAAAGTAGATGAATCGCCTCCATGCCGCCTGCGGAGGCTCCGATGGCAATTATGTACAGGTCATTATTATCCATTGATTGTTTTATATTTTGAAAGGAAGTTTTGGAATAGGTATCCCTCTTGAGTATAACAATATTAGGTATTATTAGGTCAAAAAGAAATTATAATATGGAATATCCGCTTAATTTATATTTCTAATGCATTTATTAGCTTTTACAAACCCTTATCCAAAAATGAACCAGACTTGGCGGTATTCATAGTTTACGGCAGGATGGGCAATTCATTTCTCTCAAAAAATTATCGCCTCCGTAAGAATAGATAGGTTCTACATAAAAAAATTCCCCTCCAATGGAGAGGGATTCGGCCGATTACATATGACGAAGAAAGAATATATGGGGAAACACACATGCCAAAGTTACCACTCTAAACAGCCTTAGCACCAGCACCTGCCACGGCATGGTCATTGTCCACGACACTTCCGCTAACGCCGATGGCTCCGATGATTTCTCCGTCCTTGTTCTTAATGGGAATACCTCCTGGGAAAGTAATCAACCCCTGATTGGAATGCTCAATATTATACAGGGATCCTCCGGGTTGCGATAATTCTCCAATTGAGCCCGTGTTCATGTCAAAGAAGCTTGCGGTTTTTGCCTTTTTTATAAAAATGTCGAGCGTACCCAACCAGCACCATCCATTCGGGCAAAGGCTATTAGGTTAGCGCCTGCATCCACGACGGCAATATTCATTTTGGTGTCCAGTGATTTTGCCTTTTCTTTTGCGGCGGCGATGGCACTTTCGGCCTGAGCCAGTGTGATGTTCATAGTTGTCTTGCGTTTATTATTTGAATAAATGTGACGATTAAAATAACACACATAACTACAAATAATAGTGCAAAAAAATATGAATATTTTTTATTATTAGAACCATATAAAGAACATTGGCTTTGAATTTACCATATATTCAATCCATTGGTACCCATTCCTGTTCGCCTATTACAGCAAGCAAGGCACCCAAACAAACCAAAGATCCCAATAAGGCCTATCCCTCATCCTTGGTTTCACTAAACCCGGCCATATCACTGCGTGTATCCTACTTCTGACGAAGGTTTTTTTGTTTACATTTTTTAATTTGGAAATGCGGTTACGTAAAAGTTTTGCATCTCAATACCTGTCTGTTTGGGTTTGTTATCAGCATCCAGCAGCGATTAGTTGACTTAGCTTGTAATTGTTAGCGGGGAGCTCTGTTGGTTGTAAAAGGCTGTCCCGGCATCCTGCGGTTCATCAAACAGCAGGTAATTGAACCAAGAACCTTCAAACCTGAGTTCAATTATTCGTCAAACTGGCAATTAAATCATCTAGTTAAA
>JBBQXZ010000114.1:0-14234 GCA_038209145.1 Cytophagales bacterium
GTAAAGGTAAAAGGGCTGTAAAAATGGACAGTAACAATGATATTCGCATCATTTGGGGGCTCCAGTGAGGTAATACCACTGACTCCCCCAAACTCCGCCGTACCCATAAGTACCCCTCGGGTAGGATTGGTGGATCTAATAACAGTCAGGGCTTCTGCAAAATACACATTCCAAAGAGCGGGACTCAGTGCTCCGTGAGGCTCGTTAAGCACCTCAAAAAGGAGGGTTTCGGGATACGTCTCAAAGTAGGCCGCAATCTGACTCCATTGCGCCAGAAACTTTTCTTTTTCCTCACTTGGTGATTCAAACAACGCATCGTGATGGTGCATGTTGATGATCACCATCAATTCCTCTTTCAGAGCCAAATCCACAACTTCTTGAATGCGCTGCAAAAAGGAGGGATTTATCATATATGGGGATGACTGTCCGGTTCGTGCGGGAGTATCCCAGCGGATGGGAATTCGAACATGATCAAACCCCAAAGCCGCAATTTTTGAAAAATATTCCTCCCGAAATGGATTTCCCCACGCACCCTCTTCCGGCCCTTCGAACATGTTGCCCATATTCATCCCTTTGCCCAGCCGATCGTTTAACTGATGGATTGGAGTTTGCTGTGCAGACAACCCCAAGGAGAAAAGTAAAAGGAGAAATAGCAGTTTTTTCACTTCAAAATGTACGGAATAAAAAGGACTAATCCCATTATTCGGTTTTTTTTTGATATGAAATGGATTTAATGGGGTGAGCTTTGCTACTCAAAAGTGAAGACAACTTTCACCCGATCAGAGACTGTTTGTTCTTCCGGGTTGAAGGTAGGTTCCGTACGGGAATCTGCCGACTTCATCATCATGGCTTCTGCCCGGTACATGACCGGCTGAAAAGGCTGGCTGGAGGTGTAGTCGATTTGGAATGCTTTAATTTCTCCCAATTCAAGGCTGACGGCTATGATGGCTGCTTTTTTTCGCGCGTCTTCCAGCGCATTTTTTAGGAGATCTTCCTGGTAGCTCTTCTTTGTTTCTTCAGAAACTCTAAATTCCAGCTGAAACCCCATGTCTGCGGCTTGTTGCACCGTCTCGACAATCTTGATTAGGTCTTGTTCGGTATTTTT
Source organism: Cytophagales bacterium (assembly GCA_038209145.1). Classification (GTDB taxonomy): domain Bacteria; phylum Bacteroidota; class Bacteroidia; order Cytophagales; family Cyclobacteriaceae; genus Lunatibacter. The sequence goes on from JBBQXZ010000114.1 coordinate 1,106, forward strand.
GACTACTACCCGGAGGTTTTGGCTAGCGACATAACCACTGTCTTTGGCTGATCCTTCGGTGTATACCCGGTTGATGGAAACATAATAATTATCGGCAGTAAATGTGTACGCAATAACGCCCGACTTTTTTAAGGCATCGGCCACGGCTTTTGTTTTTTTGTTAAGGGCATTGGTTACCGCTGCGGTACTAAGGGCCTTTTCGGAAAGAGAAATGGTAAGCAAAGCCTCATCTGGCATGATCTTCATTTCACTTATGCCTTCTACCGTGATCCGCTGCTTGTCTTGTGCAATGGTGGATATCGATATGAACAAGAATAAAAGAGGAATCAATAGTAACTTTTTCATGGGAATAGTCGGTTTCAATTTTGATGGGTGTTATCAAATTGCGAGCCAAGCTTTGAAGGTAGATCCAATGGACTCAAAATCTGATTTTTAGGAAGATATTCTTCCGTATTTTAAAACCAAAACAACTACCCAGATGAAGGACTTTTAAAGTAAAATACCCAGTTTTTTTAAATCTTTCTAAAGGTAACCGCCTCCAATACCAAACCTTGAGCAGGCGCTTTGGGGCAAAAGGGGTGTTTTTCAGGGCTAATGAGTGCATCATGAATTTCCGGAAGGCTTATTTCTCCTTTTCCAAGCATAAACAACGCCGCCGCCATTCGCCGTACTTGGTGCATCAGAAACCCTTCCCCATATATTCTGAATACATATATATCCTCCTTTGGCCAAAAATCCTGTTCACTAGCCAAAAGAGTAACTTCTGCTTTTCGAATCAGTCGGACAAAATCATCCGTCTGCTTCCCCTGCGTACAAAATCTCCGGAAATCATGCCTTCCCTCAAAAAGAGCTGCCCCAGTTCTCATTCTTTCTAGATCCAGATCCTTGCCTGCATATCCCAACGCACCGGAGAGAAAAGGATGGGGTTTTTCCCCTATGGCAAAATAATAGCCATATTGCTTGGCTTCCACATCCTGAATGATATTGAAATCGGCAGACACCGGTATGCCATCCAAAATCCGGATGTCGGATGGCAGATTTTCATTGGCTGCTTGTATAAAAGCAAAATGGTCCAGGTTTTCCTTGAGAAATAGTTCAAAGGCCCCATGAAGGCAGGAGACACCGCTGTCTGTGCGGCTTGCGCCAAGTATGTTGAAGTCCTCATGGCCAAGTACATGGCGAAAAACCCGTTCTAGCGTACCCTGAATGGTCTTCACACCTTGCTGCCGCTGCCAACCGTGATAGCGTAGGCCCAAGTATTGGATTGTGAAAAGGTAAGTAAAAGGCCGGCTTTGCATGGTGCAAAGCTAGGAAATATTCCAAAAAGAAAACTGACATAGCTTAATTCGTAAATTTATTAGGTATGGCGGAACACTGTGTGAAAAAATGAAATGACACTAACTTGTTTGGGGATCTCAATAAAGAAGGCTCTCCGAGGTTTACGTTTCTTGGAGAGCCTTGATTTTAAAAGAAAGGGTTAAGGGCGAATGATGGTCCCGTCAAATTTCCGTACCGTCCAGCTGGACCGCGTGTGCATGGGATATTTGGCGGCTAGTTCTTCGTTTATTTCCACTCCCAGTCCAGGAGCCTCGTTGACTGACATGTAGCCGTCTTTCATGGTAGGCGAACCCGGGAAAATTTCTCTCTGTAAGTCGTTGATGCGGGCGGCTTCCTGGATACCAAAATTCCATACAGCGAAATCAATGTGGGCATTGGCGGCATGTCCTACTGGGGATACGTCTCCCGGTCCGTGCCAAGCAGTTCTGATGCCATAAAATTCACCCAGCCTAGCCACTTTCATGGCGGGGGTTATGCCTCCAATCTGGGAAATATGGATGCGGATATAGTCAAAAAGGCGGTTGACCATCGGTTCTTTGAATTCGTTGATATTGTTAAACAGTTCCCCCATGGCCAGTGGGACCGTTGTTGAATTTCGGAGTTCCTTGAACCATTCCATTTGCTCCGGAGAAAACGGGTCTTCCATAAAGAACGGATGATAAGGTTCGGTACTTTTCACAACGCGTATGGCATCAATAGGATCCAGCCGCTCATGGATGTCATGCAATAATTCCACCTCTTCCCCACACTGCTTTCGCACCGTTTCGAATAGTTTTGGTACGGCACGGATGTATTTTCCCTGATCCATATACTGGTCGGATTCTCGGGCAAAACCTGCTTTCTTGAAGTCTGGTTCATCAGTGAGGCCTGTTCCCCCATAGCCACCTTGCTGAATACGGACGTAGCGGTAACCCTCTTCCATAAATTTAGTCACGTTGTCAGCGACCTCCTCCGGCGAGCTTCCGCTGGCATGGGTATAGCAGGGTAAGGCAAATCTGCACTTACCGCCCAGCAGTTGATATACCGGCATATTTGCCCGCTTTCCTTTGATATCCCAAAGGGCTTGGTCTAACCCACTGATAGCGTTGTTCAGGACGGGACCATTTCTCCAGTAAGAACTGACGAATGCTGCCTGCCACATGTCCTCGATGTTGTCCACATCTTTGCCGACACAGAAATCCTGCAAATACTTTTCTATTGCCGTAATAACGGCAAAGGCCCGCTGGGTAAAGGTAGCACAACCCAGTCCATAGAGGCCCGGTTCTGATGTTTCTACTTTTACCACAATAAGGTTTGAGCCGCTGGGGGCAGTACCAATGGCCTTGACGTTTGTAATTGTGAGTGGAGGCAGACCTCTCAGGTAGGAAGGCGTTTCTTTTTCGCGAGCTGCATAAACCTGCTGTCCGGGAAAGACGCCAAGCATGCCTGCCATAGATCCAATGCCTAGCCCTTTGAGTAATTTTCTTCTGGTGTTTTCTGTAGGTGAATTCATTAGGTTATATTTAGTAGATTATGTTAATGATAGAAAGTAGGTTACCAGTCCACTACAGAGCCGTCAAAGGGGTCGTAGCTCTCCGGGTTTTTCCAGTCGTGGCCTATTTTATCCGCAAGGGCATCCTCATCAAGTTCTACCCCCAAGCCAGGTCCAGTTGGGATCAGCACAGAGCCGTCAGCCTGCAGTTTGAAGGGATTTTTGAGGTAACCCTCTCCAAGAGAAACTTGCTCCTGTACAAGAAAATTTGGAATACTTGCGGCTAAGTGGAGGCCGCATGCCAGAGAAATTGGTCCCATGGGATTGTGGGGAGCAATGGCTGCGTAATATGCCTCCGCCATGCCTGCAATGAGGCGGCATTCTGTCAATCCGCCGGCATGGCAAATATCCGGCTGAAGGATGCTTGCTGCCCCTTTTTCAAGGATTTCACGAAACCCCCACTTGGTGAAAATCCGTTCCCCCGTAGCGATCGGAAGGTGGGTTCCACGGGCAATGTCCACCATTACATCCACATTCTGCGCCTGACAGGGTTCCTCAATAAACATGGGTTGGTACTGCTCCAGTTCTTTGATCAACAGTTTGGCCGTCTGTGGGGAAATGGCACCGTGAAAATCAATGCCAATATCCATTTCCGGGCCTCCGGCTTCCCGAAGGGAAGCGAAGTTGTCTGAAGCGTATTGAATAAATGCCATGTTTTCCACAATCCCGGCGGGACTCTTTTTAGCCACGCCTGTTTTTATTACGGAATAGCCTTCCTGCTTTCGCTTTTTCATATCCTCCGCATTACTGGCGCGGCCGTATACGCGGACCCGATCACGCGTAGGTCCGCCAAATAGCTCGTAAACAGGAACTCCCAACAACTTGCCTTTGATGTCCCACAGGGCTTGATCGATGCCACTCAAGGCAGACGTAAGAATTGGTCCTCCCCGATAGAAGGCATGTCGGTAGATGGCTTGCCAGTGGTGTACCACCTGTCGGGGATCTTTGCCAATCAGGTAAGGCTCGATTTCCTGTATGGCTGTTTGAATGGTCAGAGCACGTCCTTCTAACAAGGGTTCTCCCAAGCCGACCACTCCCGCATCCGTGTGAATTTTCAGAAAAATCCACCGGGGCTTTACCAAAAACGTCTCCAGGCGGGTGATCTTTACCTCACCGAATTTCGTGGATGAATACGCGGCTGGTGCTGCGTACGAAGATAGCGGTAAAAGAAAACTTGTTCCTGCAAGTCCCAATACAGACTGTATGGCGGTTCTCCGCGACAAGATGGAGGAAGATTTTTTTGTTTCTGTACTGATTTTGTTTTTTTTCATAGAGGGATTTATTTGTCAATTATACCGTATTTAATGATTCAGACATAGCTTGTGAAGATTCACCTATTACCAACCGGGTTTTCATCAGAATTTGCTCGGGGAGTTGGGTTGGGTGTTTGATTTTGTCAACAAGTAAGCTGACAGCTTTTTTTCCCAAAGCTCCCAGAGGCTGCTCCAGGTAGGTGATCGGGCATTCATAGAGCTCAAAGCTTTCGGCCTGTCCGTAGCTCACAATAGCCAATTGATCCGGGATTTTGATACCCAATCCCCGAATAATTTTTAGCCCATTGATCGCAAGCCGATAGGTTCCGAATAGAATGGCATTGACGGGTGTCCCAGAAAAAATCATCGCTTCCATGGCGGTTTTCATCTCTGACTCCACCTTGTCAAAGTTGATGGATTGATTCCAGTGTTTAAGGGGCTTAATCCCAGCTTGTTCCAAGGCTTCTGTTACTCCCCGCTTTCTTTCGATCATGTGAAAGAGTTTTGATTTGTAACCTATAAAACCGATGTTCTTATATCCGTTGTCCAACAAATGGATGGTGGCGGAAAAGGAGGCCTGATAGCTGTCTATAGATACATAATCCGTCTGCAACTCCGGAAAATACCTGTCCAATAGGACAAAGGGATATTTTCGCTGATGTAGCAGTTTGATTTGTTGAAACGATTTTTCTGTAGAAACCACGATTAGCCCATCAACCTGTCGGTCAAGGAACACAGTGATCAAATCCTTGAATTTGGCGGGGTTTTCGTCTGAACTTCCGATGATGACGGTGTATCCCGCTTTTTTTGCCTCATCCTCCACTTCCCGGGCAATATTGGCAAAAAAGGGATTGGCAATGTCGGCGATGATAAGTCCAATAGTATGGGTTTTACCGCTGCGGAGACTTTTTGCCACGTAGTTGGGCGTATAGTTAAACTCTTTCGCAAGCTGCTTTATCTTTTGCGAAATTTCGGTACCCACACGGCTTTCTTTCTCCTTTCCGTTGAGCACATAGGAGACCAGGGCGGTGGAGACACCGGCCTTTTCGGCGATATGCTTTAAGGAAATTTTTCTTTTCTTCGGCATCAGATACCCATAAGCTAATTCAAAAACTAACACCAAATACCAATTAATAAAAGGAAGTAGGCTACTTATTTTCCCCATTGGCCAAACGAACCCAATAGAAACCCACTCAGAAAAGGGGAATTAATATCAGATTGTAAGGCTATAACAATTAGCTGCCAAGAAGTTGTGATTTTAGTAACAACTTCTTAAAGAAACCTTTGCAATAAAAGTTTTTTGATTTGAGTCTCTAAAAACCTTACTTGCAAAGGCCATTTGTACTAGATTATTCGCGTAGGGTCATTCCCTTTTTTTTAGGGTTTATCCCACCACACGCGACGGTCCAAGTTATTTGGCCCCTGTCGGTTCAGCGCTTCCTGCAGGTTGGCCAAATTTACTACCCGCTCACTATCGGGATAGGGCATGCTACGGATAAAGTCTCCCGTGATTTCTGAGCCTGTGTAGGGGTTTTTCTGGAGGATGGGATACCCACTTCTTCGGAAGTTGGCAAAGAGTTCTGATCCGTCCAAGAAAGCTGCTATCCAATATTCGGTGTTGGTCAGCTCAAGTTCCTTGCCGGCTACAAGCGGGTGAGAAGTAATGTACTCATCTATATTGGCAGGGGGAATGGAAGCATTGGCATCATAAAGGGCCATTTGTTCCATATTGGCTCGAATACCCGCTGCGTAATAAGTAGCCGGATTTCCCTGCACCCAACCTCTCACCGCAGCTTCAGCCAAAAGTAATTGAGTTTGGGCATAAGTAAGGATAAACTGGGGGGCATCGATTTTTAACACGGTATAAATATTGGCCTGGGAGAAATCCCATATGCTCACGACCCCATTTGCAGCCAAAACCGAGTTGATGGAAACATCATCGTGTCCCATGGGCATACCGACCTGCAGGGCAGGGTCTCGGGTAATACGAGCAACGGTTTGGGTGGTTCCGTTGGTTGCGCCTACGTGGCGGATGGATATAGATCTAAGACGGGGGTCGTTGTTGGCCTTAAGGTGGTTGACAAAAGGTGCAGTCAGGTAATAGTTGGCCTTTTCCCTAGCCCCTAAATGGACCCCCAAATAATTGTTGAACACGGACGTGTTTCGAAGTACCGCATTTTCGCTGTTGGATTGGATCAAGCCACCGGAGACAGCCTTCGCAACATAGTTTTGGGCTTTTGCGGGATTCACTTTGGTCAGCCGCATTGCTGCCCGAAGCATCAGGGAGTAGCCAAACTTTTTCCATAACATTGGATCCCCCCCATAAAGGATTTCACTTGTTACCCGGGGATTTGCCGGGTTAAGTGCCGCGGTAGCCTCTTCCAATTCCTTGAGGATGTCGTCGTAGATCGCTTCCTGTGTATCATACTCAGGGTTCACGATTTGGTCTATAAATCCCCGGGCGCCCTGAAAATAGGGAATGTCCCCGTAATTGTCCGTCAAGACCATGTAGGCATAGGCCTTCCAGATTCTGGCGGCATGAAATAGATTGGAACTATTGGGGTCTTCCCTGCTCTTTTCCACTGCATCTACAATGTTTTTTAGCGCATTTCTATAGATATTTTGCCAGATGGGCTGCGTATTACCCAGGTTAAGCTGATTGTAATTTGCCCCGGCAAGGGAGCTTCCAAAAGGGGTGATAATCTGCTGAACAATCCCAAAATTATAGGATAAATCCTGCAAGGTGGCAAACCCATCCCGATAACGCATGTCCACAATGCCCTGATTCAGCAAAAACAAGGGGCTAAGTGTAGTAGGATCGACATTATTGGTATTTATTTCATCAAAATTTTCGTCACAGCTGAAATTGACTCCAGCCATGCAAAGTATCAAGATATATATTATGTAATTTTTCATGGTTTTAGAATTTAGCGTTGAGATTAAACCCCAGACTTCTTGTAGGAGGCAAAGCCGGCCAGAAATCCAGCCCGTTGGCATTGTCGGAGGTAACGGAAACGTTTTCGGGATCCATGTTGGTGGTCCATCTTTTGATAATGGCCACGTTGTTTGCCACCCCGCTTATGCGGAGGCGTTTTATAAACAAATTCTCGGGAAGGTGTTTACTGACGTCATAGCTCAGCGAAATTTGCCGTAATTTCCAAAACCCCGCATTGGTGACCCAATCTTCATTGATACCCAAGACATTGGTGGTTTCATAGAATGGCTGAATCAGGGATCTCGTGGTATTGATTTCCCCATTCGGATTGACACCATCCCCTATGACAAATCCCTGATCTCTTCCGTTCAGCGTGTTCTTGTGAAGGCCATGCCGTTGGTAATTTTGATTTCTTCCTTCAATCATCTTGTGTCCCAGTTTGAAATCTATCAGGGTAAAGAGGCTCAGCCCTTTCCAGGTGAAGGTATTGGTAATGCCCCCAAAATACCTGGGAAGTACAGATCCTACATTTTGGGGGACATCATTTCGTAAAGGTCGGCCGCTGTTTTGATCAAAAACCAACCGGTCTTCATCATCCCGAAGGTAGGTAAACGTGTACAACTGTCCGATTGGTCTACCGACTACCTGTCTTAGTATTCTACCTCCGCCATCACTTACCGTGATCATCGTGTCGGCATCGGTAAGCCCCAATTTTAGCACTTCGGAGGTATTGTAAGTCAAGTTCACACTGGCATCCCAGCGGAATTTTTCTGTTCTGACAGGAGATCCGGAGACCAACATTTCCAGCCCCTGATTCAAACTTTTGCCAATATTCACCAGTTGGTTGGTAAAACTGGAAGCATCGGAGATTTGGGTAGCAAGGATCTGATCATTGGTGATCTTCCTGTAGTAGGCAAAGTCCATTGTGATTTTTTCATCAAACAACCGTAACTCAAGACCTATCTCTGTTTCCTGTACCCGCAGAGGCCGCAGGTTGGTATTGGGTACTGTACTGGCATTCACCCGCCCCAATGGGGATGGTAGGCCGCTGGGATTGGGAAAGAGGTTATTGTCAACGGCGTAAAACAAGGCATTGGAATAGGGTGCCACATTGTCGTCCCCTACCTCAGCATAGGCCGCGCGCAGCTTTCCAAAGTAGAGCCATTCGGGCAGGTTGTCAAAGGCCTGCGAAAATACAAAACTGGTAGATACCGAGGGATACATGATACTTCTGTTGGCAGGTGCCAAGGTTGAGAACCAGTCGTTCCTAGCGGTAAGGTTTAGAAATAGCCATTCTTTATAGGATACTTCCCCCAATCCATAAAGCGAATTGATCTTCCGTTCCGAAAGGCTGTAAAGCGGATCCTTTACCCGGCCGTTCATGACGGTATATAATTCGGGAATCACAAAGTCCCTGACGGCAACACTGTTGTAGTCCATCCGCACGTAGCGTTGATTCCCACCAAAGGTCAAATCAACTTTAAAATCTCCAAATTCGCGATTGGCACCGATCAGGAAATCATGGTTGGTCTCTCTGAATTGCCGGGTATCTTGGGCATAGCTCCCATTGACGAAGCCCGCCGGGGCCGGTGGAATTGGGGCATATCCGTTTGGGGTATTGTAATCATTGTTCCTGACGTAGTAGTCCATGGAAAGTCTGCCCATCGCATAGAGCCAAGGGGTAAAATTGTAGGTTAACGATAAATTACCAATTAACCGGTCCCGCTTTACGTTGTCAAACCGCTTGGACGTGGAGTAATAAGGGTTGTTTCGAACTAAAAACCGGGACATTACGATTTCTCTCCCATCTGGGTGAGTGATGTTATTTCGGAGGGCTTCGAAGGGCATGGAATTCGCCAAGGTCATTACCACTGTAGGGGTTGAAAAATCTTGGGCGTTTACCTGTGGGGGATTTTGATTTTCCTCATGGGAATAGTTGGCATTACCCGCCGCGACAAGTTTGGAGGTGATGTTTTGTGTAAAACCCAAATTTATGGTTTTGCGGTTTAGCTCAGAATTGGGGACAATGGCCTTGTTGTCGGTATTTGCGAAGGACAGGCTAAAGCCGCCATTATCTCCACTGTTGGAAACCGTAAGCGTGTTGGTCCAGTTGCTTCCGACATTATAAAACTGCCTTATCCGCCCCAAGACAGGTTCATAGGGCCACACCTCATCGTCAAATAAGACCTGAGTCATGCCAGGCTGAAATCGCTCACCAAAACTCCAAACGCCAGAAGTGGGAAATGCTGAAGTCGGCCTGACTCCCCCTTCACCCTGGCCATATTCATATTGAAAGTCGGTGAAGTCAAGAGGGGTATCTGTGGTGAAGTTGGAGTTGAATTCCACGCCGAGACCCTGTGCCGAATTTTTGGACTTGGTCGTTATCATGATTACCCCGTCTTTGGCACGGGAACCGTATAAGGCACCCGCAGTTGCCCCTTTTAGGACAGTAAGGGTTTCGATATCATCCGGGTTGATACTCAATAGTCCATCCCCGCCATCGGAGTTGTTCATTTGCCGGTTGCCAAAGTTGCCGCCCAGGGAATAGTTCGAGTTGTCCATCGGTACCCCATTGATGACAATCAGGGGGTTGTTTTGTCCGCTAAATGACGACTGGCCCCTTATCCGGATCTTGCTTGTTCCTCCTGGTCCCGTGGACATGGAGGAAATGTTTACACCTGCTATTTTCCCCTGAAGGGCATCCGCAAAGTTTGGCGTTCGGTTTTCGGAGACCATCGCACCGTCCAAGGTTGTTGTGGAAAATCCCAGCGTTTTGGCATCGCGCTTTATACCCAACGCAGTAACAATGACCTCATCCAATCCGATGTCGCTGCTTGTGAGCACAATGCTCAGTTGGGAGCGGTTGTTTAAAAGAACGGTTTGGTTCTCATACCCGATATACGAAAATACCAAGCTTGCTGTCGGAAGGGCATTCAACATAAAATTTCCATCCAAATCTGTCACAGTTCCTCGGGAGGTCCCACTGATTACAACGCTGACTCCCGGGATGGGATCACCGTTGCTGTCAACGACATTTCCGGTAATGCTAGTTTCCTGACCGAAACTGATACCTGCGCATAACAGTGCCAGGAAAAAGAGAAGTACTTTTTTTTCCATGATTCGTTTTGATTAAAATTGGGTTAAATAGATTGTTAATTCTCATTTTATATGGTTTTTGACAATAAATTGGTTTTGATTGATCTTATTTTTTTTAAAGATTAATCGATTAAGCATGGTTAACGCAACTCAGTGCCACTCGAATAGCCATATTCGGCTAAGTAAATCGAGTGGTAGGTTTTTAATTAGAATATAAGAGGAATTAATTATGGCCAATGTATGCTTAATCGATTAAAAAAACAATTTTTAAATTTTAAGAATTAGCCCAAAATAGAGCTTAAAAATGTCGGATCAATATCTTTACAAGATTAAATATTGGAAAATGTATAAATATATTTGATTAAAAATATAATTAAAAATAAATTGATATCTTGGTTAAATAGATTTTTTAAAGAAATTACTATTTTTTTTTGATAAAGTAGGGTAGAATTTTTTTTGATGCGTCAACGGGGAAAATTTCTCACAATAAATCAACGATATGGTATCTGATGCGGATTCATAATCTTTTGCCCGAAGTGGATAAGCCAAAAAGAAAGGAGCTGCCGGGGAATAATTTTCCCTGCAGCTCCTTGTGCGTTACCATTACGTACGGATATCTTTTTCCAATTACCTTTTACCAATTGTGGATGGAACCATCCGGAGCCAAAAGAAAAGGATGCGGGTATTTGGCGGGTGCTGTGACTTCAAACAGAAAATCTGCTTTGGCAGGATCGAAGATCACTCCCAATCCCGGATTGGGATTCAAGTGCACTTTTCCTTCCCGGAAATCGATATAGTCCTCATTGAAGTAAGCGGGATACTCCGGAACTCCGCCAGCCAACTCGATCATACACCGGCTGGGACTCGATGATCCTAACACGTGAATTAAGGCGGCCGTTGACAATGGCCCTGTAAAATGGGGGATGATCCCCACATAATGGGTTTCCCCAATGGCGATTATTTTTTTCAGCTCGGTGATGCCTCCGGTATTGGGAAGGGTCACCCGGCTGTAGTCGATCAAGTGGTTTTCGATAAGGACGTTGGTATCCCAGCGGTCTCCAAACTGCTCACCCACCGCAATGGGCACCTTGGTCATGTTTCGGATCGTTCGGTAAACTTCGGGATTTTCGGATCGGACGATGTCCTCTACGAAATAAGGCTCCAATTCTTCCAGGGCATCACAGATTTTGATGGCCTCTGGAGTATCGAACCGGGTGTGGAGGTCTACCGCCCAATTACCGTTCCCGCCTACGGCCTGATCCAGTTTCTGACACATCTCGATGGTTTTCTTGCTGTGGACATAGAAGTCAAAAGGTTCCTCACCGTTTCCTCCCGTGGGCCCAATCCGGTAGCAACGTAAACCCGCCGCCAGGCAATCCAAGGCCCTTCCTTCCATGGTGGTGGCGGTGGAGTTTCTAAAACCGGTGGCATAGCATTCCACAAAATTGCGGGTCTTTCCGCCAATCAGGTCGTAAACCGGCACGCCCAAGGCTTTGCCTTTCAGGTCCCACAGCGCCATTTCGACAGCACCCAGGGCATGGAGCTTTTCCCGGCCCGGTGGGTAGAACATGTCCCGGTAACAGTGTTGCCAAAGATGCTCGATGCGAAAGGGATCTTCGCCGATGATCATTTCGGCCACCTGACGGATCATATCGTTGCTTCCCCCTTCTCCTATGCCGATCAGGCCGGAGTCAGTCTCTATTTCCACGATACCCCGCGCCTGATTGAACAGCGTCTTGGTATACCCTGGAGCCGCATAGTAGCGGATTTTTTTGATTTTCAGGTCGGAGGCATCAAATGCCTTGGCGGGATAGTGGATTCCGGCAAGCACTGCCGCGGAACCCAGTGTTCCCAATTTCAAAAACTGTCTTCGTTGCATGGATAGATGAGGTTAAGATGGATGTATCGTTGGGCTATGATTGTAAAATTTGGTTAATCTTCTAAAAAAATATTGAATAAAGCAACTTTTTTGGGAGGGATGGAGCGGGATGATTTAACTTTTCCCAGGTTTTGGAAGTTTTGAGGGTCAAGGTTAAACCTGATGGGTGGGGAGTAAAATCTGGCATTAATTCAACTTTTCTCCGTTCCATCAAAGACAGCAATCCGCTTTGAAAAGTAGTTTGCCCAATATTATTCGCTGTCCAGTTTTTGACATGATCTACCTTGGGGTGTACGACAATTTGCATTTCAGTTGAGATTGATCAGGTTCAGTACGTTTTGCCAGTGCCGGATTTGTTGGCAACTCCAAGGTTTGCTACCTGTTGCGCACCTTGGATCGTCCATCTCTGACCAGAAGGTTTCATTCTAGATTGAATTACATTTCTATGCGCTGCTTCCATAGGACCTGATCCTATGAGCGGGCCATCTTCCCCATGTTTTTTGTACTCCATTCTTTCTATGTTGTTTTCGTGGTAGGTCTGCGTGGATCGTTGCTTTTGGATGGCTCTGCCTTTACAACACACAAGATTGATATTGGCGAGAACTGTCCGAACTTCCCCGTTGCCCTGTCAGTACGGTCAATTTCTGCAGGTAGGGACTCATATGAAATCCGTATGGCCCACGACAAAAACGATGCGTCTTGTTTACCGAGATCAGCCCATATTTAGTTTTAATGTTTTTTTTTATTGCGGTCCTGATTTGCCTCGCCTAAAGGCTGCTGAAAAACTTCACGACCGATCCCCCTCCACTTTTTGTCGAATTCCTTTTCATAATTATAGGCTGTTTCCCGATTGTTCAGAATAGCTTGCAGCTCTTCAATCTTCGATTGCAACAATGTCTTGTCTTTCATAGGTTTTACTTGAAAGGTAAACATATTTTAAGTTATATGCATTTTGCCGTACACCCACTTACTCCACCCCGATATTTCAAGAAGGAGTGAGAAATTGTATATTGGTGCAAGTATAACTTTAAGATTGGGATACAGGCCCCAAAAACCTGAGGGTGGATTTATCTTTAGGTTTGCCTATACTCCATTCT
>JBBQXZ010000115.1:0-14195 GCA_038209145.1 Cytophagales bacterium
CCTTCTTTGATTCATCTGATTCCCTCCTGCGGAAATCTCAAACGACAAGTCGCTACCTATTCCTTTTGTGTATGTTAGAAGAAAATCAGAATTTCTTTCCTCAAAATAAACCTGCTCTTGCCTGTACATCCCAAAGGGAAAAGCATTGCTTCCATATGTTCTTTTGCTATCCCTTCTTTCATTACTATAATCAACGCCTGTCCTCATCATTAAATTTAATGATGGTGTTATATCATAGTTAAGAGTTATGTTTCCAAGTATTCTGTTTCTTTTTAGACCGTTCGTATTTTCATAAACAGTATAATAGGGATTGTCGTTAAACCTATAGTTGTAAGTAAAGGGCTGAAGCCCTTCAAGGCCCTTCACCCAATAATCTCTCATTTTATCTGTGGGTACTTGTCTTCCTTCCCATAACCATGTATAAACTACGCTTTCATTTCCATAACCTACTACAGTCCTGTTGTCACTGTTGGTATTCACATAGTTTACATTACTGCTTACAGTTATTTTATTGTTTATAGCATAGTTGCCATTCATGGAAAAGGAATTTCTTGTTAAATCTGTATTAGGAACCATACCTTTTTGGTCCAAATTGGTATAGGACAGTCTTAGGTTTCCATTTTCATTTCCTGCTACCAATGCAATATTATTATTCAGGGTTAAACCCGTTTGATAAAAATCACGAACATTATTTGGGGCAGGAACCCATGGAATTTCTTCACCTTCCTTGGGTGGCCACTCTGAATTAGTTGGAACTGCAACAAACCTTCCGTCCAAAGGTGGCCCCCAGCTTCTTCCGCCGTCCCCTATATTATATTGATCCCCTCTGCCTTGTCCATATTGATTTTGAAAATCAGGAAGCCTTAAAGGATTTTCAAATGTTGTTGAGGAGTTTACAGAAACCCCTAATCCTTTTTTCCCTTTGCCGGATTTGGTTGTTATGATAATAACTCCATTAGCAGCCCTAGAACCATATAATGCAGCAGCATTAGGGCCTTTTAATACGGTAATTGACTCTACATCATCCGGATTAATTTCCGCTGCCGCATTTCCATAATCGATATCCCTTCCTCTTTGACCAGAGCCTTGGGTAGAATTATCAATAGGAATTCCATTTACTACAAAAAGAGGTTGATTATTTCCAGTTAAGGAAGTTTCCCCTCTTATAACTACTCTGGCTGATCCACCAATAGCATTTGATCCAGCTGTAATATTAACTCCCGCAACTTTTCCTGCTAAGGAATTAACAAAGTTGGTTTCCCTCGCCTGATCAAGTTCACTTCCCTTCACTTCTTGAACTGCATATCCCAAAGTCCGTCGATCTCTTGAAACCCCCAAAGCTGTGACAACAACTTCTTGAAGTTCCCTTGTATCAGTAGCTAGGATTACATCTATAACGTTTTGATTACCAATAGATACTTCCTGGGTTTCATAACCTATAAAAGAGTAAACTAACGTAGAGGCGTTTTCAGGTACTCGTATGGAATAAGATCCGTTATAGTCTGTTATTCTAACAATATCCGCATTTTTTAATACGATGCTTACTCCGGGAATACCTTGATTTTCATCATCCATTACTTTACCAGTGATATTTCTCGTATTTGCCTCCTGAGCAACTAATGAAAGTGTTGCATATAAAAAGCAAAACATATACATTAAAGCATGCTTGATTCTTAATTTTGATAAAATTGATTTCATTATTTGAGATTTCTAATTGGTGAAATGGTTTCTTGATCATTATAAATTAAAATTCATTACTTCAATTTCTTATTAAGCTCGGAGTTAAACTTCTAAAATATTTAAACCGCTATTCAAAATAATTAAATCAAAAGTAGTAAACTAATATTTAGTATTTGTAAACTAATCTTTACCAAAATATTAACTTTATTGCTTAATGATCCCAAGGTCAACAATTCTGAGTAAGTCGATTAAAATTGGGATAAGTATCAGAGATTTTTTGACTAACTCTCTAGCTTAATGATTCTCATCCTCAAGAAGATAACCCTTTCTGATAAAAATTCTCGGTTATCCAATAGTGAGATTTTCTCCAAATAACCACTTGTTAGAAAGTCAACAACATCGTCCCCACAAAATCTAGAGGATAACATTTGATGTAAATGTGTACAACCAACCATGTTTTATCCAGGCATAAAAACTCAGAATACACTATTAAGTCTGGAGTAAACAGGATTAACACAGGCAGAATCAGAAACGATTTGTCGTCATGCATGAAAAAGCAATCGGTAGGGTTAAGTGGCCCTTCGGATCCTTTTATACCATTAAATTCAGTAATGTTAAGTCACATATTCGAATCAGTTGCCCATTTTTCAGCTTTCTCATGGCAGAATACCCCAAAAACCTATCTCCGCTGAAGAACAACTTCAAGCTTTGGAAATTCATTTACTACCCAGTATCGGCTGAAAGAAATTGGGTTGAAAGTGGCAGTATCCACATTCTTAAGATTTACCCCAAAAAAGATAGCTCAGATTTTTAACATAGCTTCAATTACAATACTATAGGATAAAAAGGGTATTTATTGTGAAGTTGTACTTAGTCCATTATTAAAAGCAACAAAAAAATATCAATGAATCACCGAAAATTTTAAAAGCCATTTTCATCTATTTTTTCCAAAAACAAAGTAAACATGGATAAATCATTTGGAACACCTATGAATTTGATAACCAAAGCGTGATTCGGGATTTTCGGCAATTCCCCCTAATTACCTCAACCCCGCCATCAATCCCCTAAACTCAGCCAACCCTTTTAACCTACCAATAGCCGAATACCCAGGATTGGTGGTTTTCTTCAAATCATCCAGCATCTGATGACCGTGGTCGGGACGAAATGGGATGGGCTCTTTTCTGGTTTTGTTGATAGCTAAAAGCCGTTCCATGACGGCTACCATGTCCACATCCCCGGCCAGGTGGTCAGCTTCATAGAAATTACCAAGTCGGTCTTTACTTACATTCCTCAAATGAACAAAATGGACCCGATGACCAATACGGTCCAAAATCGCTGGGATATCATTAATTGTTCCAGCACCCAGAGATCCGGTACAAAAACAAATTCCGTTAAATTCCTGGGGTACGGCTTCGGTCAAATAGACGAGATCTGCTTCGTTGGAAACAATTCTAGGCAAACCCAATATGGCATATGGGGGATCGTCGGGATGCATGGTCATGATGATACCTTCTTCTTCACAGACCGAACGGATGCTTTCCATAAAATAAACCCAATTCTGCCTAAGACCATTTTTGCCGATCGTTGCATACAGGGCTATGCTATCCCGCAGTTGTTCCAGGGAAATGCCCTTTTCCGTTGGTACACCCATGAGCACAATATCCGTCAGTTCCCGCAGTCGGTCTGCAGACATCTCCAAATGTCGTAGATCCACCTGTGCAATGATTTCTGGATCATAAAATGATTCTGCACCTTCCCGCTGCAATACTTTCAAGTCAAAAACCGCAATATCTACCCAATCAAAATAAAGGGCCATAGCTCCATTGGCCAAAGGATAGGCCAAGTTGCTCCGGGTCCAGTCCAAAACAGGCATAAAATTGTAACATACTTTTTTCAACCCGCAAGCTGCCAAGTTACGAAGTGAGGTGCGGTAATTTTCCAGGTAATGTTCGGCGTTTTTATCTTTGGTCTTGATGGATTCATGAACGGGCACGCTTTCCACAATGAGCCATTCAAGACCGGCCGCAGCTATGAAAGCCTTCCGTTCAAGAATTTCTTCAACGGTCCAAACCTCTCCATGGGGAATATGGTGCAGGGCGGATACCACTGCGGTTGCCCCGGCCTGACGAATATCTGAAAGACTTACGGGATCATTTGGACCAAACCAGCGCCAACTTTGTATCAGTGACATGGGAAATAACAGCGTTAAGGATAAGAAAATGTTTTATGGCAATGGATAAGTATGTAATTGCTTCTTACTCCACTTATTCCTTTTATTCCTAATTCAAACGCTGAGGAAGGGATAACGGAAATGCCCTTGTTTTATGGCTGAGAAATAAAAAAGGATAATAAAGAAAAGCCACGTCCCGAAATCACTTTTAATCCTAAGATTAAAAGGATCAACATGGTTACGGAACATGGCTTTAATGCAATAGGATAGACTGATCAAATCACGTAATCTACTCCATATGGAAACCGCTGCGGTCTTGAAAGCATCGCATTGGCTTCGTCATCATTTTTAAACCGCTCCCTTACCGGATCCCAGTATAACTTGCGTGGGATTTTCATGGCAATATGGGAAAGCAGACAGGCACTGTTGGAGCGTTGGGCGACTTCTGCTGGAGTAATGGTCTGCTGCCTGCTCACGATACAGTCCAGCCAATTTTTATGGTGTTCCGAACTTTCATATAGGTGAATCTCATCCGGTCCGATTACAGAAGTCAGGATTTTGGGATCACTGGCTTTGAAGGCCTCACTGGCTTTACCTCCGACCACAGGATCGGAAGCTGTCACCCCCACATTTCCCCGAGCCACAAATATCCATCCATCCGTCCCTTCAAACCTCACCCCGTTGGGGTAGGCACCGCTGACGAGCATGGTCACACCGTTGGCATATTTGGCAGCAACTTCAAAATCACCGTGAACTGTCCAAAGTCCTTCTGTCGGGAATGAAGCATTGGCTTCTAATTCAACAGGACCGGTATATTCGGTCCCCATGCCCCAATGGGCAATATCCAAATGATGCGCTCCCCACCCGGAAATCATCCCGGCACCAAACTGCTCACAGCGCAGCCATCCGGGCCTATCATTCAAATCAGTTTGGGAATGAACCCTATCTAAGGTATAATGAATCATGGGAGTGGATCCCAACCACATATCGTAGTTCAGGTTAGACGGAATAGGCATCAACTTTGGGTCTCCTCCAGCCGGGTCTCCGGGCAGTCCTACCAAAATACGCTTTACTTCGCCTATTCTTCCGTTCCGTACCAATTCACAAGCCCGCTTGAACTGGGGCCATGGATTTACCGATCGCTGCTGGCTTCCGATTTGAAAAATTGCTCCAGTCCTGTGAATGGTATCACTCATCGTCCTGCCCTCCGCAATGGTAAGGGAAGTGGGCTTTTGCATGTAAATATCCTTTCCTGCCAAGGCTGCCTCCATGGCGGGTTGGGCATGCCAATGGTCAGGTGTACTTATAATGACAGCGTCAATATCCTTTTGAAGCAACAATTCCTTATAGTCGTCATAGACCCTGACATCGACATAGTTGGGTTTCTTGTATTTGTCAGCATAATGCTTTTCTATCCACTGCTTGCCCATCTGCCCTCTTTCACTGTCCACATCGGCCACGGCAATTACCCTCGCAATGTCATTTTTCATTGTTTCAGGAAGATCGTGGGACATGCCAATGCGGCCAAAACCTATCTGTCCGATATTTATTTTGTTGCTTGGTGCATTTTTGCCCAGAACAGATGCGGGCACAATAGTAGGAAATCCTGTTATAGCCAGAGAGGCTGCCAAAGCTCCTTTGGTGCTGGATTTCATGAAATTCCTGCGGCTAAGTTTGCCGGTACCTTCTTTTTTCATCGAATCTACGTTAGGTTATTTAATTGGTCAATGGTTAATTTTTATCCCTTAATTCATAAACGCTTTAAGCGGGGTATCTCTATCCTTTGCATATGCTTGAGTAAAGTCCCTACCTTTGAGCTGGGATGCCACGAACTTCATCCCCTGAAGCATGTGGTTAACAAAAGTAGGGTCTTCGTAGTCTTTGATATGGTGACCCAGGGACGTAACCCATACAACACCCCCATCAAAATCCTGATGCCAAACCGCTGGATAATACCTGGCAAATGGCGCTGATAGTTCTCGGACCCTTTCTTCCTGATCCTTGTTAAGCGATTCCAAGTCATGGGCCATGATGACCTTAATCCCTGGATACAACTCTTTCATGAGATAACATTCATCTTCCTTCTCCCAAACATTGGGCATTCCTTCCATAGACGGATGCGTATGGTCCAGTATATTTACCTTTAGCAGTTGGAATTTAGGATGCCAAACAAACCTGCCTCCGATCATCATTTTAAACCACTCCCAGTTTCTTTCTGTACCGACCACAGCGTGTATCCCAACTAGTCCTCCCCCTGCTTGGATGTATCTCCGAAAGGCCAATCGCTGTTCATCCGTGTCAAACACATCATTGTTTGTACTGGTGAATACCATAAAATCAATGTCTTTCAATTTATCTTCAGAGAAAATGCTTGGATCGTCAGAAACTTCCACTGAAAAGCCATGCTGGGCAGCTAACCGCTTGACGCTTTCTACGGCAAAAGGGATGTTGTCATGGACAAATCCTTCTCCGTTTTTGGTGTAAACCAGTACTTTCAGTCCTCCCAAGTCATCTACAGCCGCCAAAGTGATAGAAGTACCAAAACATCCGAAAAATAAAACCAATAATAATCTCACTAATTTATGCATATAACTCTTTGTTAATTTGAATTTAGCACTTCAATATACAGGTTAAATTTCTACTTTTCTCTTCAAAACAATTTATCAATCAAGAATGACTTTAACTTTCGGTGGATGAGCGAAATTCTGCCACGCATTTTCAGCCTCCTCAGCCGTCAGCTTTTTGCTTGAAACCAAAAACCGGTAATTGAGGACATAATTATTCCCCGGCTCTATATTCCAGTCCATGTTTTTTGTGGGTGCAAAGTTGGCATACATATCTCCCCTGTCATACATGTTTTCCGGCCAAATCCGCAGGGGTTCGGGATGATTGTAGTTGGTCGGAGAAGACATCATGACAACGGCTGCGTAGTCGTCATCTATGGCTCCCTGCACGATACACCAAGTCGCTAAGCTGCCATCAGCTTCCACCCTGTTTTTACCCGCTGAGGTAATCACTTCACTGTTATATCTGTCCCATTTTTCCGTGGTTCTCCAGCCCAGGCTTCCGTAACGGTATTCCTTCAGCAATACTGGCATATCCGTCGCCGTGTTTAATGAAATGGTTATATCTGCCAAATAAACATCCTCCTGCTCTGGAGTAGCATAAATAGTGGTTCCCTGGGTTTCCACCATGGCTACTTTTGGACCTGCCTCGCCTTTAAGCACGACATGCTCGTGCAAGACCTGATAGCCAGCGAAAACGGGACCTTGGATCTTGGACTGAGTATTCGCATACCTTACCGTACCCTGCTTTTCTTTCAAGTTCCAAAAATCGATTGTCTGTCCCTCAAACTCCGCGCTGGTCCACGGATTCCAAAGGCCATAATGGTGATAATGATCCGGCGGCTGGATTCTGGTAAGGGCCTTTCCAGTGGGTGACCACATCGGATGAACAAACCCGCTTCTGGCATAGGCAGAATCCACACCGACAGGTGGATAGGCAATGGCATGATTATACTGCCAAAGATCTTTCCCCCCCCTTCGTATATAAATGGCAGCATCATCTGACGCAATTGCCAGCAAGGGTGAAGTGACCGTGTTTGAACTTTTATGAACTTCAAAAACACGCTTCATACTTGTACTTCCCGCAGACGAAATCATCCAAAATAGTTTCCTACCACCCTGATTATTTATTTGGAATGGAATTGGTTTAGCCTGGCCTTGGACGATTTCAAGCAGCTGAATGGAGGAATCAGCCAAGTGCGTAATCTCATCCAAATCCGTACTTAATGGGAAGGCAAATTTTGGAATTTTTTCTAACTCGACTTCCAAGGTAGCTAACCGCTGACCCCATACCGGACTTACGACATGAATGGAAGCAAACAGCAGGAGGAATATAAAAAAGGTGTGTTTCATTGTATTTGGGCTATTCATTGATCCTTTAAAGTTTTTCTAACGTAAACATATGGATATATTTGATTGGATACAATGGATATTTAAAAAATTATGCAATCGGTTTCATTAATTAAATCCTTTCACTACCTTACTCATTCAAACTTAGGAATAGAATCTCTCCTATGAAGAAAGAAATCACTATTTATGATATTGCGGAAAGTATTGGGTTTTCGCCTACCACCGTGAGTAGGGCACTCAGCAACCATCCCCGCGTCAAAGAAAAAACAAAAATTAAGATTTTTGAGGCTGCGGATAAATTGGGGTATCAATCCAATATATTCGCATCAAACCTTCGTAGAAAACACACCTTCAACATCGGCGTAATCGTTCCCCGACTAAACAGTCCCTTTCAATCCTCCGCATTGGCAGGCATGGAAAAAGTAGCCAGTCTGGCTGGCTACAACTTAATCATCAGTCAGTCACTGGAATCTCTGGATAAAGAAATTGCCAATACCAAAACGATGTTTAACAGCCGAGTGGATGGATTACTGGTGTCTTTGGCAGCAGATACGGAGGCGATAGATCACTTTGAGCCTTTTTTTAAAAAAGAAATTCCGGTCATCTTTTTCGACAGGGTACCTGAACAAAACTATGGGATGGGTGTGGTCATTGACAATGAAAAAGCAGCCTTCGAAGCGACCTCACACCTGATTGAACAAGGTTGCCAGCGGATTGCACATGCCTTGGGTAACCTGAAAATCAATGTGTATGCCGACCGCCTCAAAGGGTACAAACTAGCCTTGGAATCCTTTGGAATCACCCACCGCCCGGAAGATGTAATCCTGACCGATTTGAGTGAGGAAGCTGGGGAGAAGATAGTAAACCAATTGATGGAAATGACTCCCCGACCGGACGGGTTGTTGGTGTCAAATGACAACTGTGCCGCAAGTTGCCTCGTCGCCCTTAAAAAACGTAACATACAGGTTCCGGAAGAAATCGCTCTGGTGGGGTTTAATAACGACGTCATCTCCCGCATGGTCGAACCGAACTTGACTACAATCAGTTATCCGGGCTTTCAAATTGGCGAAGTGGCAATGGAAAAACTTCTCCAAAAACTGGTTGCCAATGAGTCTGGAATACAGCAGGAGAAAGAACTTATAACCCTTCCCTTCAATTTATTGATTCGCGCTTCCACCTTGCGTAAAACCTTTCCTGAAATGTAACCATCAAACAAATTAAGCCTTGAGTTCTTCGGCTAAGTCCTATCAAGCCGATAAGGTGCAAATTGTTGAACCAACGCCATAATTCACAAGGATAGAATGATATATGAAACGCTATTATCTGCGGGATTTAGTAATTAGTGCTATATTTAGTTCAAACTTTTCAAGTATGCAATTCTTAAAAAGATCTCAATTTAAGCCGCTGATAATACTGCTGGGACTATTTATAATGGCATCCTGCGAAAAACATGGCGGCTATATTAATTTGGGCCAGGTAAATGACGATAGCTATGAAGAGTTGGGGATGATTCCTGTTTCCAGTCAGTCTACCGGAGAGCCGCAAGCTATAACATATACAAGAAAAATTATCAAAGAGGGAAATATCAGATTTGAAACCACAGATGCCGAAAAAACCAAAAACAGCTTGTTGGAACTAGTTGCATCTCATGAAGGATTTATTTCCCAGGAGAATGCGGATACCTATGAAAATATAAGCGGATATACAATTACTGTCCGTATACCTGCCGCATATTTTGATCAGTTATTGGAAAAAATTATCTTGTTAACAAAGAAAATTGATGAACAAAATATCAGTTCTTTAGACGTTACAGAAGAGTTCATAGATGTTAATTCTAGAATAACTACCAAAAAAGCATTGGAAAGCAGATACAAAGAAATTTTAAAACAAGCCACCTCAGTGGAAGACATCCTAAAGATTGAAAAAGAAATCGGTATACTGAGGACAGAAATTGAGTCTATAGAGGGCCGATTAAATTATCTAAAAAATCAGACCTTCTTGAGTACACTTGTCGTTTACTACTATGAAAAATCTAATTCTTACGGAGTTGGAACAACAATCGGTGAGGCCTTTACAAACGGATGGAATAATCTGCTAAGCTTTTTAATTTGGCTTATAAACCTCTGGCCATTTGTGCTTATGGCTTTTTTGGCAATTATTGCCATATTCCGACTGCGAAAGCGAAGAAATTCATCCAATTGATTTTGATTCCCAACTAGTCAACCAATATCGGCAATCTTGATGGGATTGTTGCTACCTTTGAGCTATGTCTGAGTCACCCTTCAATTATACCGGTTTTTTAAATACGTTAGGCCTCCAAGCATTCAACGAAATGCAACAGGAGTTTTTTACCAAAGCTACCGTTTCAGACCAATTGATGTTGTTGGCCCCAACAGGTTCAGGCAAAACACTTGCTTACCTCCTTCCCCTCATACAGCAGCTGGACAGTAATCAATCTGCTGTTCAAGCACTGGTAATCGTTCCTTCCAGGGAGTTGGCGCTACAGATTGAGCAGGTGTTCAAATCCCTCAAGACGTCTTTCAAAGTAACTACTTGCTATGGGGGTCATTCCATGAAAACCGAACAAAACAGCCTGCTCGATGCTCCTGCCTTGATCATAGCTACGCCAGGACGCTTGTCTGAGCACATAGGCAACGGTTCCTTTGACCCAAGATCAGTACGGTTGGTGGTGTTGGATGAATTTGATAAATCGTTGCAGTTTGGATTTCATGCGCAGCTAAAAGTTATATTTGAAAAGCTCCCCGGTGATCAAAAGCACTTTCTTACCTCAGCCACCCAATTGACCCGATTACCTGAATTTTTGCCGTTTTCGTCGGTGGTAGAAGTGGATTATCTGAAAGATGCCAAGGATTCCAAACTGAAACTGAAAGTCGTCAGAACTACTTCCGTGGAAAAAGTAGAAACGTTGATGCGGCTAATTGCGGGCTTTGAACACGAAGTGTGCCTGGTATTTTGCAACCACCGGGATGCAGTGGACAGAATAAGTGCTTTGCTCACCAACCATCACTTTGAGCATGCCGTGTTACACGGAGGCATGGAGCAAATCGACCGGGAAAAAAATCTGATTAAATTTCGGAATGGAACACACCATGTCCTGATTGCGACCGACTTGGCTTCGAGGGGATTGGATATACCGGAAATCAAACATGTGGTACATTATCAGTTACCTCCCAAAGAGGATGCCTTTATTCACCGAAACGGTAGAACGGCCCGGATGCATGCTTCCGGTCAAAGTTACCTGGTGCTGGCCAATGATGAGCAGTTACCAGAATACATCCGTGATCCGATTGTTGAACTCGAAATTCCTGAGGAAATCACCCTTCCGGCACCATCACCCTGGGCCTGTCTCTATATCAGTGCCGGCAAAAAAGATAAAATCAGCCGGGGGGATGTGGTGGGAGTTTTAACTAAAAAAGGCGGTTTGGAGTCCGAACAGATCGGCTTGATTACCATATTAGACACGGCAACATACGTGGCGATAGACCGAAACCAAATTGACATGCTTTTGGAAAAGGTAAGCCAGGAGCGCATCAAAAAAGTGAAGGTGAGAATGGCGGAGGCAAATTAGAAAAACTCCCTGATAAACTGTCGGCTATCCATCACGGGAATGTCGGCATAGAAAAAATCAGCAACATCTTCCGTAATTATCAGTTGGCAGCCTTCCTCGATGGCCGAATAATACTCCATGCCATCCTCAAAAACGAACACGCGCTTGTCATTGATAGCTTGGGTGACTACCCTTTGGTCCACCTTGGTAACCCCAATCTTTGTGGCTAAAAGCTGTAGTTTTTTTTTAGCCCCTTTTGATCCGCTCTTTTTTTCAGAAAAATAAAATGAAATGGCCAAGCAGATCGGCGAAGTAAACAACTGATAACCTGACCGATCTGCCAAACTCAAGATCCTAGAAGTATAATTGAAAATTGGATATTCCTGATTGAGCACAGATATCAAGATATTGGCATCCAAAAAAATCTTCATTTCTTGGAGTCAAAATACTCATTTTTCAATGATTTCCGGGAAGGCGTTTTTTTGTAGGTTGCCGGCCCTTCCGCAACCATACTTACCCAGTCGGAAATGGGTAATTCATCCAGTGATTTGTAGTCTCCGGATGTAATCTGGGCATATAGGAATTCTGTAAGTCTGGATAAACTTATTTGCTGTGTAGCAGCGAACTCCTTGGCTTTTTCAATTACCTGCCTGTCAAATGATAGTGTAATTTTCGCATCCATTTTACATCTCTTTTATGCTATACGACAAAGTTAAAAAATCTTTACGTATTATCAAACCATAAATTATACGATTTTTGACAATCAGGTCTTCGTAGTAGCTTCTTCCAAATTGTATAAGGCCACGATTACCTGCATCAGCGCTGCGGTTGATTGTGGGGTATTTCCTGTGATTTTCTTATACTTTCCTATGGTAAGTAATCTATCTACCGCATAAGGGTTGTTTTGAAACCTTTCCAATTCTTCCCTGTATAATTCCTCCAACAATTCCTGTTCGTCCTGCTTGGGAGTTCTTCCCAAGATCCTTGTAAAAGCTTCGGAAATGGCATCAGCTGATTTTTCAAATTCAGCATCCAGATTTGCCGCAAGTACCCTTGAAGCTTCCAGGACCATGGGGTCATTGAGCAGGGCAAGAGCTTGCAAGGGCGTGTTGGTACTCTGCCGCTTGACTTGGCAAATATCCCGATTACTCCCATCAAAAATCAATAACGCAGGAGGAGGAAGGGTGAGCTTGATGAAAGTATACATGCCCCTCCGGTATAATTTGTCTCCTGAATCTGTCCGGTACACTGCCAATTCACCCCTTCCCGATGAGGACGCTTCCCAAAGCCCGTCTGGCTGATACGGTTTTACACTGGGTCCACCGATTTCCGGCACCAATAATCCACTACTTGCCAATACAAAATCACGGATATGTTCGGCACTGAGTCGAAGCCTGGGGTATCTGGTAAGGAAAATATTCCCAGGATCCTTTTCCAAATTGGCAGGATTGACAACTGCTGACTGACTGTACGCCGCCGAAGCCATTATCTTTTTCATCAGGTATTGAATGTCCCATCCATGCTCTTGGAAATCAACGGCCAGCCAATCCAACAATTCCGGATGTGTAGGTAGGTCTCCCTGCATACCAAAGTCAGCGGAAGACGCCACCAACCCTTCTCCAAAGATTTCTTGCCAAATTAAATTTACAAAAACTCGGGAAGTCAGCGGGTTCTCATCTGAAAAAGTCCATTGGGCTAGGCCTAGCCTGTTTTGGGGATATTGACTGCCAAAAGGCAAAATGGATGCCGGTGTTCGAGGGTGTACAAGCAGATCCGAGGGTGCATCATACATACCCCTATCCAACAAATAGGTGTTTCGCAAGGTATCCTTAAAGTCTTCCATGACGGACACATAAATCCGACTTGTATCCTGTACATTGACAAAACTTAGTATTCCGTTCAAATCCTCTTTGTCAATGGTCATGAGGGGGGTTTTGGAGCGTATGTCAGAGCCTGCACCTCCTTCAAATCCTTTTTCGGGTGTATTGTTGAAAAAGGCAAATAGGCTAAAATAATCCTCTTGGGAAATGGGATCGTACTTGTGATCGTGGCATTGGGCGCATTCAGCTGTCACTCCCAAAATGGCTTTTGTAAAGGTATTGGTTTTATCCAACACATATTCTATGCGATATTCCTCGTCGATTACCCCTTCTTCTTCCGTGTATTTGTGATTTCGGTTGAAACCCGTTGCCAAAATATGTTCTTTGGTGGCACCTTCCATAAGGTCTCCCGCCAGTTGCCAGGTGATAAATTGGTCATAAGGCATGTTTTTGTTAAAGGCATGTATCACCCAATCCCTATAGGGCCACTGCGTCCTGTAATTATCGTTTTGATAGCCAAATGAGTCTGAATATCGAGATATATCCATCCATAAACCAGCCATTCGCTCTCCGTAAGCCTTTTCTTTCAGCAACCGGTCAACCAACTTTTCAGTGGCGTCCGGAGAAGTGTCATCCAAAAACGCACGAAGATCTTCCGGAGTAGGCGGAAGACCTGTTATGTCCAGACTTATCCGCTTTAGCAAAAACGCTTTATCTGCTTCTTCATTCGGGGTAAGCCCCCGATCATTCATGGCTTTCCAAAGAAACCTGTCAATTTCGTTTCTGGACCAAGTATCTTTGGGATGTTTGGGAACCTCTGATTTTAAAGGTTTGGTAAATGCCCAGTGGGGTTCATATACCGCCCCTTGCTTTATCCACCTTTTTAGGGTTTCTTTCTGCTCGTCAGAAAGCTTCAGGTTCGATTCCACTGGAGGCATCAGTTCGTCTGCATCCGTGGCGAATATCCGGTGGACTAATTCAGAATCTGCAGGTTTTCCAGGGATCACCGCATGAAGACCCAAATTATCCTTTAGGGCGGCGTA
>JBBQXZ010000116.1:0-14048 GCA_038209145.1 Cytophagales bacterium
TGGTGTACCGGTTGTGGTGCCAACTGCACCGCCGGGTAGCTAAGTCGGGAAGAGATAAGCGCTGAAAGCATCTAAGTGCGAAACTCGCCCCAAGATGAGACTTCTGAACAAGGGCCGTCAGAGACGATGACGTCGATAGGCCGCAGGTGTAAAGCCAGTGATGGCATAGCCGAGCGGTACTAATAGCCCGGAAACTTGGGCATGGGGGCAACCCCCGCATTCTCTGCGAGACAATGTCATGACTGTTGGACACAGCCGGGGGGACAACCCGCCGGAACCCGGACGGCATGGACACAAGAAATTCACGGGACGCGCGGCACGGTTGCCGCGACCGGGGGGGCAAACCCTCCCCCACACCCGAAAGACACAGGCGGCCCAGCGCGGGGGTTCCACCTCTTCCCATCCCGAACAGAGAAGTTAAGCCCCGCCGCGCCGATGGTACTGGGGTTACACCCGGGAGAGTAGGTCGCCGCCTTACCCATCACACGCCCCGCAGATCCCTGCGGGGCTTTTTTAGTTTAACAGCCTAAGGTATTGGCCATTTTTTTAAATCTATAGAATTGGAATTTTCGACTCCTATAGATCGCGTTTTATAAATAATATTTCTGTTAATTCGGATCTTTCCATAACCATGTTAAAATTGTAAGGTATTTTATCTATATTTCGTGTTCTACTATATAAAGCTTACCATGACAAAAAAGGCCAATGCATTCGATGATATTGAAAAGATTTTGCAAGATATTGGAAGCAAAATTGAAATGCTGATTGAAAAGGGAGCTGAAGCTTCTGTGGAACTAAGGGGTGATATCGAAGAGAAAGTTCAGAAATTAAGAACTGAAAAAGATAAACTTGAAAAGGAATTTGAAGAAAAAAAATCTCACTTCGAAGAAAAATACAAAGACAAGAAAGAAGAAATGGAACCTAAATTTAAAGAATCCATTAAACATATAAAAGAAGCTTTTCAATCCTTAGCCAACGCTATCAATGTGTTGATGAAGTAGTTATTTTTGGTATTCCTTTTCTTTTTATCCTATGTTTGCGTTGGAACACATTTTTTGGCGTTGGTTCTTTTATTTGACTGATTCTTGATAAAGTTTTGGTAATTTTGTGGCATGAATTATTTATCCGTAGAAAACCTCAGTAAATCTTTTGGGGAAAGAAAACTTTTTGAAAAAATTTCTTTTGGAATAGATCAAGGCCAAAAAGTTGCCTTAGTAGGTATCAATGGTGCCGGAAAATCTACCTTGATGAAGATTATTATGGGATTGGAGGTTTCTGATGATGGTAAAGTAGCCATCAACCAGTCCGTCAAGATTACTTACGTGCATCAAAATCCCGTATTTGAAGGACACCTGACCATTTTTCAAACCATTTTTGAGGATTCAACCAACGAAGTCCTTCAGGTAATCAAAGAATACCAAAAGGCTATGCTGGACTCTCAACACGGAAAGGATAATGGGAACTTGCTTCAACAGATCTTCGAGCGAATGGATCAACTTCAAGCCTGGGATTTTGAATATCAGGTCAATGAAGTAATGGGTAAACTTGGACTGGACGATACAAGTATCCCAGTAGGTGAACTCAGTGGTGGGCAACGAAAGAGGGTAGCGTTGGCTAAGGCGATTCTCGAAAAACCTGATTTGATGCTACTGGATGAACCTACAAATCATTTGGATTTGGAAACAATAGAATGGTTGGAGGACTATTTATCCAAAGCTAATTTATCGTTGCTTATGGTGACCCACGACAGGTATTTTCTTGAGAAGGTTACCAACCAAATAATAGAATTGGACGATTCCCAGCTTTTTCGTTATATGGGAAACTACGGGTATTTTTTGGAAAAGAAAGCTGACCGGAAAATTATCGAAGCAACTGAACAGGATAAAGCCAAAAGTCTATATAGAAAAGAGCTTGATTGGATAAGACGGCAACCAAAAGCTAGAGGGACTAAAGCAAAATATAGGGTGGAAGCCTTTGAGGAAACGAAGGATAAAGCCTTAAAGAAAAAAGAAGAAAGGGAAATTACCCTGGAAGTCAAAACCCAACGGCTTGGCAACAAAATTATAGAAATAGATGGTCTCAATAAAGCCTTTGACGGGAAAGAATTGGTTAAGAATTTCTCCTACATATTCAAAAAGGGAGATAAAATAGGTATTGTTGGACCAAACGGAGCTGGAAAGACGACCCTTCTGAAAATGATCACAGGCGAACTAGCTCCCGATAAGGGAACCGCAGTAGCTGGTTCAACCACTGCATTTGGATATTACAGGCAAGAAGAAAGTGGATTTGATGAAACAAAAAAACTTATTGACATCGTCAAGGACGTTGCGGAAGTCGTGACTGTAGCCGGTGGCATTGTACTTACTGTAAGTCAATTCCTGACTCAGTTCGGGTTTCCTCCAAAACAACAGCATACGCCGGTAGCCAAATTGAGCGGGGGAGAACGGAGAAGGCTTCAGCTTCTCATGGTTTTGATAAAAAGCCCCAACTTCCTGATCTTGGATGAGCCTACCAATGATTTGGATATCGTGACATTGAATACGCTTGAAGAGTTTCTGGATCTTTTCCCAGGCTGTCTGATCATCGTATCCCACGATAGATACTTTATGGATAGATTGGTGGAACATTTGTTTGTTTTCGAAGGGGAGGGTCAAATTAGGGATTTCCCCGGAAACTATACCGATTTACGGGAATGGGAAAAGACCCAAAAATCAGTTGAAAAAGAGTCCAAAGCCACGCCTACCCCACTTCCTAAAAAGGAGGTAGAATTATCGGCTTCAACCGTTAAAACCAAAGCATCATTTAAGGAAAAGCAGGAATTTGAAGACTTGAACAAAAAACTTGTCGACCGGGCTAAAGAAAAGGAAACATTG
Source organism: Cytophagales bacterium (assembly GCA_038209145.1). Classification (GTDB taxonomy): domain Bacteria; phylum Bacteroidota; class Bacteroidia; order Cytophagales; family Cyclobacteriaceae; genus Lunatibacter. The sequence continues at coordinate 2,874 of JBBQXZ010000116.1, forward strand.
GTTCAGCTGATCAATGGGGGCACCGAAAATCATGAAAAAGTGTTGGAATGGTCTGTAAATATTCAAGCACTTGTTGCGGACATCGAAGCGCTTGAACTGCGGTGGTTGGAATTAAGTGAACTGGATGGTATAGGCTGATTAATTATCCCCATCGTCATCAAAGTCCCCATCATCATCTCCATTACTCCCGTTTTTATCATTAAAACCACCAAATCTGTATGTAAATGCGATTGTTCCTATTCGGGTCTCCCGATTATAAACCCGGTCCTGGACGAAGCGCCTATCTTCATTTCTGATTCGAAAGACCCTTGTGTTGAAAATATCACTAATATTTAGGCTAATAGTAGCTTTTTCATCCAGTATGTTTTTTCTGATTCCTGCATTGATTCCCCAATAAGGCTCAAGTTCGCCCTGAGGGAATACAATTGGTCCCCTATAGTTTCCCTGTACTTGAAAAGTAAATAGGTTCGGTATGGCCATATTGGATAGGAGGCTTACGGTCCAACTAAAATTACTGTTGTTGAATCCATCTTCTATATTGTCACCTATGATTTCAGAATAAAAGAAGTTACCGGATAAGGTTGCATCCCACCAGTTGGCGAATTGGACTTGATTGATAAGTTCCAGTCCGGTGTTGTTTCTCCTTAAGGCATTCTCCCTGGTTTGGATGGCCACATTGTTGTCCATTAGCCGGATAATCCGTGTATGAACGTTGGTTGATGCACGGTGGTACACCGTTGCGTTAAATAGAAACTGCGCCCAACCTTTCATATAACCTACTTCATAACTGTCTGTAAATTCAGGCTGAAGAAATGGGTTTCCTACACTAAAGTTCAACAGGTCTCTCACCTGGTATAGTGGCGACAAAGACCAAATGCTGGGTCTTGAAATCCTCCGACTATAGTTGGCATTGAATTCATGTTCTTCTCCCAGGTCATAAGATAGATATAAACTAGGGAATAAGTTAAAGTAATTGTTGACAACTGCCTTTTCACTGCTTCCTTGCTGACCAACAGTTTCAGTGTATTCTGCCCGTAATCCTCCCTGATATCCTATTTTTCCAACTCGATTTCTGTAGCTCATGTAAGCGGCATAGACAATCTCATTAAAAATGAAATTATCACTGATTGAATCGATAGGTGCCGGGATGAAATTGTTTCCTTGATCTCCCTGAGCAAATTCCTGTCCCCTGTTCCAAATCGAATAGGTACCTTTTAAACCGCTCTCCAAACTTCCGCCATTGGCAAATGGTTTGATATAGTCTAATTGGAAAACATACAAATCACTTGATTGTGGAACCGTATTAAGTTGAATTAAATTATTTTCAGGAACGGCTTCGTTGGATTCGTTATAGAAAAGTTGTTCGATATTTTCTTCTTCTGTCCTTTCATCTCTGGAGTAGGAGAGGGAGGTATACAACCGTTGGCCTAAGGTGTCAATTTCCCAATTATAATTCACTCCTGTTTCGGCATTGAAGCTTTCCCGGGTATCATTTTGGTTTCTGACATACAGGCTGTCCAAGTTGCTAAAGCTATTGAGACTTTGCTGGTTGAGACTGTTAAAACTTTCCCTATCCCTGAAGTTACCCTGAGCATAAAAACCAAAAGTCTTGTTTTCTGTTATATTGTAATCCAAACCGCCACGGATTAAATGGGTAACATCTATCCGTTCTCCATAGGAATCTTGATCCAAAAATGGAGAAATATTATCTATTCTGTTTTCTCTGAATACCTCTGATTCCCGAAAAGTCCGCCTGTTTTGATAATTGTACGCGGCGTAGTAGTTTACTTTTTCCCCACCGTAATTCAGGTTCACACCCGCGTTATATTTATCCCTTGTGCCAGCTGAAACGTTTAACTGACCATTAAATCCGGTTTTTTCGTTTTTCTTTAAAATAATATTGATTATTCCCCCAACACCCGCAGCATCATATCGGGAGGAAGGATTTGTTATTAATTCCACGCTTTTAATACTATTGGCAGGAAACTGGGAAAGAATGGATTCGGCATCATCTCCCGAAAGGTTTGATGGTCTGCCGTTGATATAAATAAGGACTTCGCCACTTCCCCGCATGGTTATTCCTCCCTCATCATCCACCTGAATCGATGGCAGGGTTTCCAGCAGTTCTGAAGCTGTAGCACCTTCTGCTACGATACTGTTTTCTACATCATATCTTCGTTTGTCTATGTCTGATTCAAAAATAGATTTGACTCCCTCGACTACCACCGTCTCCAGATTGGCAGCATTTGAGGAGAGACTGATCATTCCTAAGTTTACATTTCTGCGTTCACCAAGTTCCAGATTTTTGAAGTAGCTGTCATATCCGATAAAACCAACTCGTAAAATATAATTCCCAGGTTTGGAGATGAAATCAAATCCGCCATCTAAGTCGGATATACTGCCATCTACTACCACAGAGTCATTAACTGAAAGCAGGGCAACATTTGCAAATTCCAAGGCCTTATCACTTCCTTTTTCTTTCACCTTACCTTTGATAATGATCTCTTGGGCAAAGCCTTGAGCGGTAAAAAAAAGTAAAATTAGAATGGTCGATAAATATTTCATAAGTTGGTCTTTTCAAATTTTCCTTTGATGAACAAAACAGTCTTTCTGGTTCTTCAACCGTTGGAAAATTGCAATAAGTTTAAAATAATACATTATAATCAATAAAAGATTTAAATTAAAATGAAGCTTCTTATAATAGAACTATCTCATTATCATAATATTTCATACTATATGTATATACAATTAATGTACCCAATTGGCTAAAAGGGTTATCTTTTATATAAACTAAGCAGGGATCGGACAAATGGTGAATTAGGAAAAAGAGAGGTATTCGCCTATGTTATTAAAAATTGTTTAATGTGTGAAGAATTAGCTTTTCGACAACCATATCGGGATTTGTTGAAAAAGTTTGGCTAATCCGATTCCCAATGATGGCATTCAAACTAAGGACCTCATGGCCTAACAACCGACCCATGGCATAATACCCAGCTGTTTCCATTTCAAAATTTGAAAGGCGGTTCTCAGCTACCTGGATGCTACTTAGCGTTTGGATAATTCCCGGAATTGCGGGTTTGAGGCGCACCATTCTACCCTGTGGAGCAAAAAAACCCGGACAGGTGACCGTAATCCCCATCACCAGCCCTTTCCCCAACTTTTGCAAAAGTCGTGTTGAACCGCCGACACAATAGGGGGAAAAAGGGAGCTTAAGCTCATTTCTTACCCGCTCCATTATTTCCCTTTCAAAGGATGAATGATCAAGGGAATAAAAAGTCATGAGGCTATCCAACCCAACGGCATGGGTTGATGCCAACAGTGAATCTAAAGGAATATCTATTTGCATGCTTCCGGAAGTGCCTACACGGACTATTTCCAAGGCGGTATGCGTCTTTTTTGGAATTCTTGTTTGGAGGTTGACATTGACCAAAGCATCCAGTTCGGTCATGAATATTTCTATGTTGTCAGTCCCCATACCAGTGCTTATCACACTGATTCTTTTACCCCGATAGCTACCTGTATGGGTGATGAATTCTCTTTTGCCTCCCATATAATCGATGCGATCAAAATGCTTGGAGATTTTCGCCACTCTATCCGGATCTCCTACAGCCAGGATTGAATGGGCTATATGGTCCGGTTTGAGGTTAAGGTGATAGATACTTCCGTCCGGGTTGATGATCAGCTCGGACTCAGGAATCACTTGGCTCATAAAGACTGGGTTCGGAATTTACTTTGTCGGACTTTCTATAAAATCCTTTATAAGGATTATACCCGTTACTGTTTTTTTGATAATAGCCGGTTCCGTCATACGGACGCTTTTCGGGATGGCCTTTACAGTCATCTGAGCAAGTCCCCTCATATTCCCAGCCACAGGACTCACAGATGGGAACGTGAATATTGCATTCCGAATTGGCGCAGTTGACCATCCGGTCTGAGATAGTTCCACAAATGTGGCATTCGGAAACCACAGTAGGGTTAACCTGATTTACATCGATGGCAACCCGGTTGTCGAAAACATAACATTTGCCCTCAAAGTCCTCTCCTCCTGCTTCCAGCCCGTATTTGATGATACCTCCATGAAGTTGGTACACATCTTTGAAGCCCTGATCCAATAAAAAGGCAGAAGCTTTTTCACATTTGATACCCCCGGTACAGTAAGTTAGAATCTTTTTATCCTTCAGGTGATCGAGTTCTTTCACCTTTGCCGGAAAATCCCTGAAATTATCAATGTCCAACCTGAGCGCATTTTTAAAATGACCCAGCTTGTGTTCATAGTCCGACCTGACATCTAGGATGACCACATCAACTTGATCCTTCAGGGCCTTGAAAGCTGAAGGATTGAGGTGTTTCCCCGTTTTTTCCCTGGGGTTGATATGACGCAATCCAGAATGTACAATTTCATCCTTGGCCCGGACATTTATTTTGGCGAAAGCATGACTGTGGTGGGTGTCGATTTTAAATTCGGTGTCTACGAACCTGGGGTCGCTTTTAACGTAGGCCATGTATTTTTCGCTGTCATCCACGAGTCCGGAAACCGTACCGTTTAGACCTTCGGAAGATACTATAATCCTTCCCCGTATATTGTTTTCAATACAAAATAGGTGATGATCTTCCCGATAAACTTCGTGATCTTCAATTGCCGCATAACAGTAGAACAGCAAGATTTGGTAGTTGTAATTTTCCATAACGTAAGCCCTGTTTCATGCAGGGTGTTTGGTGAATCGTTCCACTATTTATTTATGATTTGAGCGGGATTGCCAAAGACGGTAGTATTTTTCTCTACGTCACTTATCACAAGTGACCCTGCTCCAATGCGCGCATTTTTACCAATACTCACTCCAGACACAATGTTTGCGCCGGATCCGATAAATGCCCCATCGGCAATTTTCACCCCTGAATTGATAACAGCACCCGCACCTATCTGAACGTAATCCCCCACTTCAACCAAATGCTCCAGGGTAGCGCTGCTATGAAAAATACCGTGATTGCCAATAATTGTACCGGCACCAATGGTCACATGGGCATTGATGAAATTTCCATGTCCTATACCCGCATCGGAAGACAGGTAGGCTGTGCGGTGTACAGCATTAATAGGTTGCGTCTTACGGCGATCATTCAGCAGTTCCACCAAATATTTGCGGTAGGTAGGATCATCCACGGCGACAAATGCCTCGCATTTTTTGCCGATCAGTTTCAGGAATCCCTCATCTTCCGTACTTCCCAAAACCACTACATGGTTGATTTCCTTTTGGTGCATTGTTTGGTCGTCATCCAAAAAGCCAAATACAATTACATTGTGACTATTGAAGATTTCAAGCGCTGGATGGGCGATGCCTTTCGCCCCCAAGATGATTACCGGTTTTTCCATCAAGTCTTAATTTGGCTACAAAATTACGCAAAATACCCGTGAAAGCAATATTCATCGGGTACTCGGACGAAGGAGGCTTTGTCCGATTTTGCAAGTCAGGCATTTGCGGGGTTTACAATAATTGTTAAAAAGTCCGATCATCGCCTGACTTTCGAAAGCTTGTACTGGTATCCAATCCACCCCCTCAAATTTGCTGATGATATGGTTGGACTCAGGTGGGATTTGTTGCAAGAAATCAAAGCATTTTTCCTGCCACTCCAGGGAATCAATGAAAGTACCGTAAGCATACCAGAGCGGAACCATATAATTGATTCCCAATAGGTCGAGTGTTGCCGAACTGATTTTCCGGGGCGATGGCTTTTCCGATACTTTTCCGAGCTGGTAATGTCGCTGCCAGTAGGGATTCACATCCACATCAAAAAATGCGTTGAAGCTGTCTCTGGTGTTCATATCGTAGAGGACTGCGGAAAAAAAGTTGGGACTTTTGGCCAGTATTGCCGCTGCCTGAGCTATGCGGATAGTAGGATAGTTGGTCGGTCTAACGCCCATGAATTTCCATTCGGAAGGATAGATCTGGGGTTTCAGCTGATACTTTTTCTGAAAAAATACGTATTCCTCCAAAAGCTGTTTTACATAAGGATCAGATGAAGTAGGCTCGAAGAGACCATTTATGAGTGGATCCAAAAAGCCTGCCTGACCAAAAATCAGCGCTTCTTGTAAAATCCGCTGATTTCCATGCTTTTTGAGCAGGCGATAGGGCAGACTTTTGGCCAGTTTAAGCATAACCTGGCTGTTGATTTTAAATCCGAGACTATAAAAGAGCCATTGATATGCGGTCTCCTCCCAATCTTGGTTGTTTTCCTCCAGCAGTTTTAGGATGAGCTTACTTTTTTCATACAAGCGCTCGATGAGGGATTTTTCAAGCATGGAAAACTTTAAGATGTCTGAAGTGTTTGATAGCTCGTTCCCGCAAAGAATCTGGGTTTGGGAAGAAATCAATCGTTCATAATTCCGGACTACCTCCAGAAAGACCTTCCCTTTCAATTCTAAGGTGGGGATTTCCGTGCCGTCTTTGCGTTGAATAGCTTGGTCATGTTCCCATACCACATGTAAAATGACAGTATTGTAAGCCGGATCGGTATGATGGTTGTGCGCGTTCCAATCGGATGATTTGAGATGGATTTCCACATGGCCTATATGGTCTATCCCATCCAGGCGAACCTGAGCTTCTTTGAAATCCGGACCCTCATGGTGGTTGTGATAGCCGATTTTTACCACCTGAAGGGGGATATCTTCTGAGGTGGTGGCTTGCTTTTTGTCGTAATACTGATATTTCCAGATCAGATGGAGGAAGTTTTCCTGAAAGCTTATCATAAAAAGTGGGATAAAATTGAGGCGTTAAAATAGAAAAAGAAACGCAGAAAAAAAAGAGAGCGAAGAAATACTTTTACCTTACTCGTATCAGAACCTGATGGACACTAACAGCTTACTACAAATACCTGTCCAGCAACTGTGACATTTCCAATTGAAGTTTTTTTGCTTCTGTGGCAGCGGCATCTGCGAAATCTCTGCCGCTTGATGCATATATAATTCCCCTGGAAGAATTGACCAACAGGCCACAAACGTTGTTCATGCCGTATTTTGCTACTTCCTCCAGATTACCACCCTGCGCCCCTACTCCCGGAACCAATAGAAAATGATCCGGCACGACAGCCCTTACTTCAGAAATTTTCTCTGCCCGCGTAGCACCTACCACATACATGAGGTTATCCAATGTACCCCATTGCTGACTTTTTTCCAGTACTTCCTTGTATAATTCTTTTCCTTCTGAATCTTCAAAAAGCTGAAAATCCATACTCCCCTCATTGGAAGTGAGTGCCAATAAAATCACCCATTTGTCTTTGAAAGCCAAAAAAGGGGTGACACTGTCCTTCCCCATGTAGGGAGCTACTGTGACGGCATCGGCAGATAGGTTTTCAAAAAATGCTTTGGCGTATAATGTGGACGTATTGCCGATGTCTCCCCGCTTTGCGTCGGCAATGGTAAAAATATCCTCAGGGATATAGGCAAGCGTTTTCTCCAAGGATTCCCACCCTTTAGCTCCCAATGCCTCATAAAAAGCCACATTGGGCTTGTAGGCTATCGTATAATCAACGGTGGCATCGATAATAGACCGATTGAAGGCAAAAATAGGGTCAGTCTCTTTCTTCAAATGAGCTGGAATCTTATCCAGCGATGGATCCAAACCAACGCAAAGAAAGGATTCCTTTTGTTGAATTTTAGAAAACAATTCTTGTCTGTTCATAATTCAACGGTAAACCTACATCAAAAAATTGGTGAATTATCTAAGGTCAATTATTTCAACATTTTTGTGTTCGCTGGTGTTGAATACAAAATAATTGTCTTGGATGGCCTCATTTTTTTTGACTTCTTTGAATTTATATTGAAAAATACCTCCCACGTCATCCTGAATTTCCCAAGCAACCAGGTCTTTTTGGGTTTTTTCTACAAAAAGCTTTATCTCCTTAAATTGAGCGGACTTTTTATCAGTTGTTAGAATAATCTCGTAAACTGTCTTTCCGTCAATTTTTTTCTCTCCGTTTAATTTAGCGTTGTATCCCCTTTGGTAGATATTGTAAACATTGGAAGGAGTAAGTTCGTCACTTTCCGGATCAACGTTATTGATCGTAACTTCTTCATAACGGGATGATTTGATATAAGTCCACACGGTATTTCCGTCATTAAAAATTTCCTGATCATCCAATACCAACCGATATCGATCTCCCTTTACAGCGACTTCACCTGAATTAGTTTGGATAATTCCTTCTGTATCGGTCGAATAAGTGTATTCAAAGGTGGCTTTGAAACCGTTTAATTGCTTGTAGCGATCGCTTACCTCTGTCAATATAGCCTGTGCGGTTGGACCAGCTTGGGCAAAGGAAATGCTGTTTATTCCTAGCATGAGGAATGTTCCTATAAGGGCTCTTGTAAACGTCATATTGTGATTACTCTGTTTTTTATAGATTGTTCAATAATTGTTCCAAATTTGTTTCGTCTTGAATTAAAACTTCCCGGGCCTTGCTTCCTTCAAAAGGACCAACGATTCCCGCGGCTTCCAACTGATCAATTATCCTTCCGGAACGGTTGTAACCCAGCTTAAGTTTTCGCTGGATCAAGGAAGTACTGCCTTGTTGATGACGGACGATGAGTCTGGCCGCATCATCGAACAAGGGATCCCGGTCTGCCAAATCGATTCCTCCAATTCCGCTGTCGCCCTCTTCGCCGACAAACTCCGGCAACAGGTATGCATCGCTATATCCCCGCTGCTCACCGATCCAATCACAGACGGCATCAATTTCTGGCGTGTCTAGAAAGGCACACTGTAGCCGAATCACATCGGATCCCATGGACAACAACATATCTCCCATTCCGATCAATTGCTCTGCGCCACCGGCATCCAAAATCGTGCGGCTGTCAATTTTAGAGGTAACCCGGAAGGACAGTCTTGCCGGGAAGTTGGCCTTGATGATTCCAGTGATTACATTGACAGATGGCCGCTGAGTGGCTACCACCAAGTGTATGCCAATAGCCCTTGCCAACTGGGCAAGTCGGGCGATAGGTGCTTCGATTTCCTTTCCCGCAGTCATCATCAAATCCGCCAACTCGTCGATCACCAGGACAATGTAAGGCATGAACTTATGGCCGTTCTCCGGATTAAGCTTTCTGGCCACAAACTTGGCGTTGTATTCTTTCAAATTTCTACAACCGGCATCCTTAAGCAAGTCATACCTGTTGTCCATTTCTATACAAAGGGAATTGAGCGTATAGATTACCTTCTTGGTGTCGGTGATAATGGCCTCTTCGGCATTGGGAAGCTTGGCCAGAAAATGTCTTTCTATTTTGTTGAAAAGGGTTAACTCCACTTTTTTTGGATCAACAAGCACCAACTTAAGCTGTGAAGGGTGCTTTTTGTAGATCAGGGAAGCCAAAATCATGTTCAGTCCGACAGACTTTCCCTGGCCTGTGGCACCGGCCATCAACAGGTGTGGCATTTTGGCTAAGTCCATCACAAAGACTTCATTGGAAATTGTTTTACCCAAGGCCACAGGGAGGTCTTTGTCACTGCGCATAAATTTTTCCGTGCCCAGCACAGAACGGGCAGCTACCAGCTCCCTGTTTTTGTTCGGGACTTCTATGCCGATGGTGCCTTTTCCGGGAATGGGGGCAATGATACGAATGCCCAGAGCGGCTAGGCTAAGTGCAATATCATCTTCCAAATTCTTGATTTTGCTTATCTTGACACCTGGATCGGGAATGATCTCGTATAAGGTAACTGTGGGTCCTATCGTGGCTTTTATTTCTTGTATACCGATTTTAAAATTGACTAGCGTTTCAACGATCTTATTTTTGTTTTCCTCCAGTTCTTGCCGACTTACTGTCACCCGTTGCTGATCGTATTCATTCAAGAGATCCAGGGTCGGATATTTGTAATTTGGTAGGTCCAATGTAGGATCATAGGGATCCAGGTTCTCAACTTTGAACGCCGTTTTCTCTTCCCCCGGTCCAGTACTCACCGAAAAACCCTTCCGGTCTGGGATTGGTTCTTTCTGAATCTCCTCTTCGGCTACCGTATTGTCCTCTATAGTGAATTCCGGACCTGAAGTTTCTTTTTTTGGCTTGGTGTCAGGGTTATTTATACGCCAACTTGATCCGTCGTCCTCGTTTTCATCTTCATCAAGAATTTCTTCGCTCTCGGCAACTTTGGATCGGGCCTTGTTAGCTTTCGGGGTAGATTTATCATCTAGCGGGTAGTGGTTAGCACTTGTTGCAGCATCATCCTCCAGGTCTTCCATGGAAGTTGATCTGTCTGAAAACCAGCTTAGCTGCTCAATATCGAAGAAAAATACCACGAAAATAAATAGGGAGGCGAAAATGAGGATTATGGTCCCCCATCCAATAAAATTATTTGCCAGGACAGCCAGTTCGTAGCCCAATCCACCGCTTAAAAAACCCAAATAATTAAAAAAGTCCAGCTGCAGCACAATATAACCGAGGATCAATCCCAGCCAGATCATGAAGAATACGGCGAAGCTGCCAAACCGGGAAAGAGAAATCAGGGATTTTTTGAAAGACAATCGAAAGCCCAGCACAAATAGAAAGGGCGGTATAAACAGCGCTCCGATCCCAAACCAGCGAAAAATAAAATACTGGGATAACAACGCACCGGAATATCCCAGCCAATTCTCGACTTCACTCGCCTTGGTCGTCAATGGACCCGCGGTAGGGTCTTCCACAACCAGACTTTGATCCGCTTGACCTGAAAAAAGATAGCTCAAAAAAGCCAGAAAGAGAAAAACCGCAGCCATCATGAGAAAGATCCCAAAGGAAAGTCCCCATCGTTTGTCTTTTAAAAAAGAAAACGAGAATTTCCCAGGCCGCCCATTGGGTGCTTCCGGTGCTTTACCGGGTTTTTTAAAGGTGCTCTTTTTATACGTATTGGCAGCCATTTTTACTTTTTCGATTGCAATGTCAGATTAATATAAGTGTTTCGTATATTAAGACTCACCTCCTATAAAATCGGGCCAAACCCTTATTCAATCGTTTTATCAAGCTGGGACCCTCATAAACCATTCCAGAATAAACCTGGACCAAACTAGCTCCAGCCTCCAACTTTTCGATAGCGTCTTGGACAGTGAAAATCCCCCCGACACCGATGATGGGAAAGCTGTTTTGGGACCTTTTGGCCAAGTAACGGATTACCTCGGTGCTTTTGTCCTTTACAGGTTTTCCACTAAGGCCTCCAGCTC
>JBBQXZ010000117.1:0-13813 GCA_038209145.1 Cytophagales bacterium
CTTTGGAGCTGTGCCCAACCATAAGTCCCAATCCAATGATTTGGGAGCCTTTTTTGCCGAACTGGCTGGCCAAGGCACCCCCTGAGGCCAAACTGGCCGATCAGTCCAGCACCAGACACTTGTCGCATCACCAATCAGTCCTGCGGCGTACCATTCCCGCATTTTACGGACACCATCACCAGATGAACCCTGATTACCCATCTGTGTGACAACCTTGTATTTTTCAGCCGCCTGCGTAAGGACGCGGGCTTCATAGATGTCGTGGGTAAGGGGTTTTTGTACATAGACGTGTTTGCCCAATTGCATGGCGGCCAAAGCCTGCACAGCATGGTTGTGGTCGGTGCTGGATACAGAAACGGCATCAAAAGTGGTGTGTTCCTTTTCCAGCATCTCCCGGTAGTCGTTGAAATACTTCGCCTTGGGATAATCAGCGATGCTTTGAGCTGCCCTTTCATCATCCACATCACACAAGGCAATGATCTCCGCATTTCCGCTTAGGAAAAAATTTCTGATATCACTGTACCCCTTACCACCCACACCTATGCCTGCGATGCGCAATTTGTCACTGGGGGCTTTGAAGCCTGGCCCGCCCAATACGTGTCTAGGGACAATATAAAATCCCGCCAAAGCGGTAGCCGAAGTTTTCAGAAAGGACCTTCTTGCATTGTTCTCTTCGGGTGAATTGTTTTCTTTCATTCCCATGTGTTAAGTTGTCTGATTATTGTTTTCAATTTTCTAAAGTAGAAAAATAATGGGTAATAATTAAATAATAGTTGATTTAAGGTTTGTAGTGTGGAATAATATGTAATTATGTGGTTGGAAAACCATCTTCCCTTTGCACCAAGCACACACGTATCCCGTAGGAGGCATACCACTGTTCCTTTCCTTTTTCTTGGGCGATACGGTGGACAACCTGATTTTTCCATCCTTCGATAGCTTCCAGGTTTTCCAATAGCTGACCGTTATTCCCACTTCTGACTGGGCAGATTCATGACCCAAATATTCCTGTTGATGTATTACCAGCTTTTCCATGGAATGGGCCATCTCGGCATAACCTGAATCTTCCCCGGTTTTCAGGCTGGTGAAATTACCGCATAGTAGGGTGGGGTGGGACTTAATGCAATCATGCGATGAATGTAATTAAATCAACCATGACAATCAAGGCCAACTCCAAGTGAATTGGACTGAGTGCTATTTAGAAAAATAAAATGTCCGAATTTTATAAGGCATATGTCCGTAAATGAACATTTATTCAAGGGTGTCTTTTTTTAATAGGCCTAATTGGTGCAGATTAGCTGTTTTTCAATGAAAATACGGATTGGCATGTAGTTGGGTAAGGAAAGTTGTAGAAATAATTTTATCTAAAACATTTAACTGCCCCTTAAACTAAGGCTACCTATGAAAACAGAAGTAAACAAAAAATCAAAAACCTGGATATTCAGTATACCGAATCTATCATTGCAAAAGAGAGTACAAGGCATGTTATTTTTGGCCATGGTAACTGTCCTGTCAGTCTCATGTGCAGAAACCAACTTGGATGTAATCACAGAGGTGAATGATCAGTTTGACGGCATCGAGGCTATTGAAGTTGACGCTGGATTTTTGGAAATGAATTACCTGGGAAGTGACCAGCAAACAGAAGTTTCCATGGAAGGCATCATCCGATCCAATAGTGATGCGTATAAAATCGATTATCGGGTAGAAGGGGAAGTAATGCGTATCAGAGTAATCCGTAACGGAGTTGGAAAAATTGGAAATTTCAGGTCTGAAGGACACCTAAACTTGACCGGCCCAAAGCAAATGGAATTAAAACTGGAGGCAGGGTCAGGGAAAGTTTCTGCTAGGAATGTTTCGGCAGAAGTTATTGAACTCCATGTAGGTTCGGGAAGTGTGGAGCTTGTGGACGCTGCTGCCGACTATATAGAAATGGATGCTTCTTCGGGGAGAGTCATCGGGGAAAACTTGGAAGGCCAGGTTAAAGCTATTGTTTCATCAGGTAGGCTTACCTTACAGGACATCAAAGGAGACGTGGATGCCAAAGGTTCCAGTGGCAATCTTTCCATTTCCCATGTAGATGGCTTGGTCAATGCGCATACCAGTTCTGGGAAAATCGAGCTTAACCGAGTGTCTCACCTGGGCAGCCTTGTCCTTTCTTCAGGTCAAATATACGTTTTGCAGTCTGGGCTATCCGCGCATACCTATCTAAAGGCCAGTTCGGGCAACATTTCAGTTCATACATCAAGTAAACTCAGCCAGTTTAACTATGACTTGGTGTCAGGGAGTGGCAAAGTCAAAGTGGGTGATAAACAGGCTTCGGGAGTGCTTAAAATTGAGAACGGCGCCCCAGTTACTATCAAGGGGGAAGTAAATTCTGGAAGAATTGAAATTGTGAATTAATGAAACCGACTATATGATCATTCACAAAGACAGGGGAAACTTTCCCCTGTCTTTTTATGGTCCGTATTCCTTGGCAGCCAACCATGTAGGAAAACCTGGATTTTGCATTGAGTTCTGGAATAGAAATTCCAAAGTAATGGCCAAGACAGTCTTAAACTGCTGGGGGTTGTACCTGTCAACCACAAATAGGAATAGTTAACTTCTTTGATAGTTTTAGGGATAGAAAGCATTCGATTGATCTCATCCCAAGTCTGGAGTAGGCTTTCTTCACTTTGAACATAGGTTCTGCCGTTTTACCGGAGGACCTCGGTGAAGTACGAAAACTTAGTTCGAAACAAGCACAAAAGTCCACCGTGAACAGCTAACACAAGCAGGTGCAAATGGATTAAACGACCACTTTCTCTATGATGATGTTATGGTTGGTGTAAATGCAAATGTCAGCTGCAATACTCAAACTTTCTCTAACCATTTCCTCTGCGGAAAGATGGGGAGCATATTTCTTTAAGGCGCGCGCGGCAGCCTGGGCATACATGCTTCCGGATCCAATCGTTGCAATAGACAAGTCAGGTTCGATTACGTCGCCTGTACCTGAGATGATCAGGATGTCATCGGCATCGGCGACCACCATCATAGCTTCCAATTTGCTAAGCATCCGGTCTGTCCGCCATTCCTTCGCCAATTCTACCGCGGCACGCTTCATGTTATTGCCGTAGGCTCCCAACTTTTCTTCAAATTTCTCCAGTAGGGTAAATGCATCTGCGGTAGAACCGGCAAATCCGGTGATAATTTTGCCCCCTTGTAGTTTTCGTATTTTATTGACACTGCTTTTGGCTATCGTGTTGCCAAGGGTGGCTTGCCCGTCGGCACCTATGACTACCTGTCCCCCGTGCTTGACGGCGACTACGGTAGTAGATTTTAATTTTTCCATGTAAATAGATTTGATACTTTAATTCAAAAACTGTTTTTAAAGCAAAAAGTCCTAAGAATAGGACTTTTTGAGATAATTAATTTTTACGATACGTTAGATCAACAATCTTACGGGATCTTCAAGCAGATTTTTTAGACTCAAAAGGAATGAAGAACCCACAGCTCCATCCACGACCCGGTGATCACAGGAAAGGGTTACTTTCATGATATTTCCCACCTTTATTTCGCCATTTTTCACGATTACAGTTTCCTTGATACCACCGACAGCTAGAATACAGGCGTCTGGGGGATTTATAATCGCGGTAAACTCATCGATGCCAAACATACCCAAATTGGAAATAGTAAAAGTATTCCCCTCCCAATCCTTGGGCTGGAGTTCTTTTTTCTTGGCTTTTCCGGCAAGGGTCTTGGCTTCGTTGGAGATCTGCGATAGCGATTTGGCATCGGCAAAACGGATGACAGGAACTAATAACCCTTCATCAACCGCGACTGCCATGCCAATATGTACGTGTTCGTTGAACCTTATTTTGTCTCCAAGCCACGAGGAGTTTGCTTTTGGATTTTGCTTTAAAGCCACTGCGGAAGCCTTTATGACCATGTCATTGAAGGATATTTTGACTGGGGCTACTTCGTTCATGCTTTTTCTCGCCACTATCGCCTTGTCCATGTTAATTTCCATGGTAAGATAAAAATGAGGAGCGGAGAATTTACTCTCTGCCAATCGCTTGGCGATTATTTTCCGCATTTGAGAAACTTTCTCCTCCTTGAAGGATTCTTGGCCTATGGCTACTCCACTACTTGTAGATGCGGGAGTTTCAGCTTTTGCCTCTGCGGGATTGAAGTTTTCCACATCTTTTTTGACAATACGGCCATGGTCACCCGAACCAGAAACTTGGGTAATGTCAATTCCTTTTTCTTGGGCTATTTTTTTCGCCAAAGGAGAAGCTTTTATCCGTTCTCCCTCAGACGAAGAGGTTGTCTTAGGCGCATTTTTTTGCGGCTCACCTTCGTCTTTGGCATCTTTGTCGGTACCCTTTTCCACTTCTTCGGGAACAGCTGATATTTCTTCTTTTCCGCTGCCTTTTTGTTTGTGGGCTTTCAATAAGGCCTCAAAATCCGCCCCTTTTTCACCAATGATGGCAATGACACCGTCAACTTCAATGGCGTCACCTTCTTCTACACCGATGTACAACAAACTGCCATCTTCGTAGGATTCCAGTTCCATGGTTGCTTTATCGGTCTCCACTTCGGCCAAAATATCACCGGATTTTACATTATCTCCCACCTTTTTCAGCCAGGCAGCGATCGTTCCCTCCTGCATGGTGTCACTCATTTTGGGCATGGTGATTACCGTGGCGGCTATTCTGGAGATGTCGATTTTCTCCTTGGATTTTTCTTCCTCAGGAGCTGGTTTCTCCTTCGGTTCTTCTTTTTTTTCAGGTTCTTCCTCCTTTTTCTGGTTCTCAGTTTTAGAACCCCCGTTGTCCCCGTTTTTGAGATCTTTCAAAATCTGATCTATATTCTCGCCTTTTTCTCCCAAGATGGCAATGACTCCATTTACGGGAATAGAATCTTTTTCCGCTACTCCAATGTGAAGCAAAATACCTTCTTCGTAAGATTCCAGTTCCATGGTTGCTTTGTCTGTCTCCACTTCAGCCAGTATATCTCCGGGTTTGACTTCATCACCGATTTTCTTCAACCATTGTGCGATGACCCCTTCTTCCATGGTATCGCTCATTTTGGGCATTCGTATTATCTCTGCCATATATTAATTTTATTCGAATTCTTAATTTCCGCAATCCAAAAATAGTTCTTAAAATATGTTTATTCAAATTTAATAATAGTATTTTCACGTCAGCATATAAACTAGGGCCTGCAAATTATTGAAATGCCAGTAATAAAAAAGCAAAATTATGTTCATCCCTTTCTCCTTTTCAACGGGCACATTCAAACGATTGTTCCGGCCCTTTTGAGAAAGGTATGCGCTTTACCGTTTGATAGAGAAAGGATTACTACACCGGATGGGGATTTTTTGGATATTGACTGGCTCAGGCGTTCTTCAGAGCGGCTCCTTATAATCAGTCACGGTTTGGAAGGTAATAGCAGAAGACCTTACATGCTGGGCATGGCAAATATTTTTTTTTCAAACGGATGGGATGTGCTTGCCTGGAATTTTCGCGGGTGTAGTGGGGAAATGAACCGAAGGCCTATATTTTATCATTCTGGAGCCACTAATGACCTGGAAACCGTCCTATCACATGCGCACATCGGATACCGGGATATTTGTCTGGTTGGATTTAGTTTGGGGGGAAATCTTACGCTCAAATATCTAGCTGAAGATCATCCAACGAAGCATTTGGTAAAAAAAGGTGTGGCTATTTCCGTACCATTAGATTTGTCAGGGTCAAGTGATCAAATAGGCAGAAGGGAAAATTCCCTCTATGCCCAGCGGTTTTTGAAATCCCTAAAGGGAAAGGTCTTTCAGAAATCACGGGTTTTCCCAAAGGAAATTCAAGTAAAAGCGTTGGGCAGAATACGAAATTTACGGGAATTTGACGATATCTACACGGGGCCTATTCATGGCTTTGAAGGAGCGGAAGATTATTATACCCGATGTTCCTCAATAAAATTCCTGTCGAGGATTTCGGCTCAAGTTTTAATATTAAATGCCAGGAATGATCCTTTCTTGAGTAGCTCTTGTTATCCGGAAGCATTGGGTGTTCAATTACCCCATGTATATATGGATTTTCCGGATAATGGGGGTCATGTCGGTTTTGCGCCAAGAAACCGGAAAGATGTTTATTGGTCTGAAAAAAGAGCACTTGAATTTCTCCAATCGGATTATTAACTTAACAAAACTCAACTCTCCTGAACTTACTATGTGTGGAAGATATTCACTGGCAAAAAATAAACTGGAATTGGAAGAGCGGTTTCAAGCTGAAATGTTGGAACCTTTCCAACCGAGGTATAATATAGCACCTACGCAACTTGTGCCTGTAATTACAGCAGAAAGTCCCCACGGTTTTTCCCATTTTTACTGGGGAATTACACCGGATTTTGCCAAAAATAAACCTGTTTCCCAGAAATTCATCAATGCCCGATCTGAAACAGTAACTGAAAAAGTTTCTTTTAAGTCCTCCTTTCAACGAAAGCGATGTCTTGTCCCAGCGGATGGTTTTTTTGAATGGAAACGGTTGGGAAAAAAAACAAAAACCCCCTATCGGTTTACCTTGTTGGACGGCGGGCTCTTTGCCATGGCCGGTATTTGGGATGAGTACGAAACGACCGAAGGAGAGGTAAAACATACTTTTCTGATTTTGACTACCACACCAAACGAATTATTGACAGATGTCCACGATAGGATGCCGGTCATTATAGAGAAAAACAAGGAAGGAGCTTGGTTGGATTCGGCCACCTCTGAGGCAGATTTGATGGCTATGCTGAAGCCCTATCCGGACAGTGTCATGCTGAGTTATGCCGTGTCTCCCATGGTCAATCACGCAGGGAATGATTCCCCCTTTGTGATTCGCAAAACCCTTCCGATGGACCAGTTTGGAAACTATACCCTCTTTGGATAATGGACAATATGCAGGTTATCGATTTGGAGTTCATGCACGCCAAACAAACCATTGGCAGTTTTTTGGTTCCCACCGAATCCGGAATCGTGCTCGTTGAATGTGGTCCGGAGAGTACTTTTCCCCAACTGAAGAAAGGCATTGAGGACTTGGGCTATTCGCTAAGCCAAGTTAAGCATGTGCTGTTGACCCACATTCATTTTGACCATGCCGGCGCAGCTTGGAAACTGGCTAAAGAAGGGGCAAAGATTTATGTCCATCCTATAGGACTGCCGCATTTGGCAGCTCCAGAGAAGCTTTGGCACTCCGCAGCCCAGATTTACGGTGAAAATATGGAAGGGCTTTGGGGTAAAATGGAACCTATCGCAGGAGCTTTGTTGGTACCTGCAGCACATGAGGAAGTGTTTTACTTGGATGGCTTGCGAGTTAAAGCTTGGCATACCCCGGGACATGCCGTCCATCATATTGCATGGCAGATAGATGAGACGTTATTTACGGGAGATGTAGCTGGCGTAAAAATTATGGAAGGACCAGTTGTACCCCCTTGTCCCCCTCCTGATATCCACATAGAAGCGTGGAAACGGTCCATTGAACTTATAAGATCGATTAATCCGGAAAAATTAATCCTGACCCATTTCGGGGAGATTACTTTGGTTGATGATCACCTCCAAGCGTTGGAAATAATGTTGGATGATTGGTCAACCTGGATGAAACCCAAATTCGAGTTGGGACAAGACCCTCAAGAGATCATCCCGGAATTTATGGCTTACACCACGCAACAAATGATTTCCATGGATGTCTCAGCTGAGACCCGTAATCTTTATGAACACGCTAACCCAAGTTGGATGTCGGTAAGCGGTTTGATGAGATACTGGAAATTAAAGTCTCAGGGAAGAATTTGAATTTATTTCTTTATCAATACCCGAATTGGTTTCAAAGCGATGTTGCTTCCTATAATGCGAAGGATATAGGTGCCCGGGGAAATATTTTCTGTCGTTATTTTTATCAATCCAGGTTCAATAAAATGGTTTTCTGATTTCCAATTTTTAATAACTGTTCCCGTCATGTCATGAAGGAGAATTTGATCTACACTTAATGATGCGGGAAGATAAATGGCTATCCAATCTATGGCAGGGTTTGGAAACACCTGTAGAACTCGTGAGTCGACAACAACTTCTGAATCCTCAAAAAATTGACCTTCTGATTCCATTTCCCTATAGCCTCTCATTTCCCGATATCCCCTTGCCCTGCGCATCTGAGCACCAAATACGACATCTTTTTGTGGGCTTTCAGCGATAGGTTTGTTTTTGCTTTGCGGTAGATCCATTCTGCGTTCTATAGAAAGTTCGAGATGATTTGTATAAATCCCGCTTTTTTGCCTGGTAATTTCTGAGGAGACTATGGGCGTTTGAAGTGTTCTATTTGAAATAAAAACAGTATCGGCACCACTTTTGAAGATATCAGCATCAGAGGTGTGAAATGCGGCAACAGGTGGGTTTTTCATCCACTTATTCATCTCTCCCGCCGCAAATCCGAAGGAAACCAAGAAAAGTAGGCACAGTAATGAGGATGATTTTTTGAAGTAGCTGGATAATTTCATATCGTATTCTATTTGGGGTAAATTCGTAATATGGATAATTAACTAATTTGATAAAAAAGAATGACAAATAACATTTTTTGTGTTTGGAGTTTTGGGTTATAAATAAATGTGTTTTGTATTGATCAAATGGTCTTTCCAAAAAGCCACAAGAATAAGTTAATTAACTACCGATTGATTAAATAAGCAAATAAAAATTAAAAATGTTTAAATGAGCGACGAGTACAGAATTGTTTTTTTTGCTAAAAATGATTTTTGTTACATTTTTCGCAATTGGAATAACAGCAAACTGATTTCATAAAAAAATTATATTTTTCACGATAATGTTCATTTGGGAATTTTGGAAATTGATGCTAAACCAAGACCTCCCTGAATGATGGTCAAATTGAGGTAACCAATTTCTAATCCAAGTGGCTTTTTGATAGTCTATTAAAGATCAAACTTGTATTTTCCCGATAATATGGGATATTTGTTTCAATTACGACCAAGTTTTTGATTTAGCAATACCTATGAAAACATCCAGAATAACCGGAGCAGGTCATTACCTGCCTGACAAGATCGTAACCAACGATGATTTGTCTCTTATGATGGACACAAATCACGCGTGGATTGTGGAACGTACAGGAATAGAGGAACGCAGGTGGTTTACCCCTGGAAAAGACACATTGACAAGCATGGCAGTTGAGGCCTCAAAAATGGCCATAGATCGGGCTGGAATTAAAACCCGGGAAATTGATTTTATCATTTTCGCAACCATTACCCCGGATTACTTTATACCGGGAAACGGCGTTCTTTTGCAACGTGAACTGGGACTTCAGGGCATCGGCGCACTGGATATTCGAAATGCATGTTCCGGTTTCATCTATGCGCTCTCCGTGGCTGATCAATACATCAAATCAGGCATGTATCGGACCGTACTTGTGGTGGGTGCCGAGATCCAGTCCTCCGCGTTGGATAAAAGCAATGAAGGAAGATCAAGTGCGGTCATTTTTGCAGATGGTGCGGGAGCCGTTATTATGCAACCAACTGATAAACCAGGCAGAGGCGTCCTCTCTACGCATTTGCATGCAGACGGGGATTTTGCGGAGGAACTCTTCGTGAAAGATCCGGGAAGCAGCAGAGAAATTCGGATTTCTCCAGAAATGATTGAAGAAGGCGGGTTCAACCTGTATATGAATGGCAATACCGTTTTCAAACATGCCATTGTCCGGTTCCAGGAGGTTATCATGGAAGCTTTGGAGGCCAATAAAAAGGAGGTTGCGGACATCGATTTGTTGATTCCACACCAGGCGAATTTGCGAATTAGCCAATTTATCCAACAAAAATTGCAGCTTCCGGATGAGAAAGTTTTCAACAACATCATGAAGTATGGAAACACCACCGCGGCAACAATTCCGATAGCAATTAGCGAAGCACTGGAGCAGGGCAGGATTAAGGAAGGAAATTTAATTTGTCTGGCTGCCTTTGGAAGTGGCTTTGCCTGGGGATCGGCATTAATTTATTGGTAAGTTGGCATTCTTAAAACCATATCAACATGTATTCGCTTGAAAAAGCCTTATCTATCTATACAAATAAAGAACTATTTGAGGAAATCCATGAGGCAAAGAAAGCCTTTATCAACCTGTTGGAGAATATTTCCAATAGAATGGACCCCAATGATCTTCGTAAGGCCCACACTGCTCACAAGGGGATGAAAATAAGTAAAGGCAATGAACTTGAGCACTGTCCCTACCAGGTTTTGGATCTAATTCGGGACTTTGATCCCGAATCAGGTCTAAATATCCGGTTGCTTCATTGGTGGGGAAAAGGGATGTTTCTTTTTATTTTAGTAGGAAAGGATTTTTTTAAGAGGGAGGACTTGCATTTGATAGTGAAAGAGAAACACCTAAGCGGTTTTTTTATCTCTGCGGCCTCGTCGCCTTTTTCATATAGGCAACTTGTGGAAGATTATGAACTTAAAAAAATCCCAATGACTGAATCACTATCGGACTATTCAACCTTGGGAAGGTTTCAGTTAATAAAACAGATTCCCTATGGCGTTGATTTTTTGGGAACTGAAGAAATTCTCTTTTTAGAATTGAACCGAATTCTTTTTGCGCTGCATGACAATGAAAGAAACTGACATCATTTGGACTGGTCTTTTTTTTCGCAGTTTGAAGCTCTCTTATTCATTGTTTTAAAATATCGTGAAAAACTATATTTTTTTTGCATGATAAAAGGTAAATTGGAACCAAGTTTGCAGTCTTACCGTAAGATTTAAAGTATCCACCAAAAAAATCTATGAAATATCTTTTTGCAGTTGTTTTGAGCTTGGTTTTCTTATCAAATAGCCTGGCCCAAGGGCAAGCGGTCAAAATATACAATAAGGACTCTACCCTAATGGGATCAGGGGTGATGATTAACAGTAAAATGGATGGCTTGTGGAAATTCATCAATCCCAAGACCAATAGCCTTATTCAACAGGGCATTTTTAAGAATGGCCTCAAAGATGGCCAATGGGCAACTTATCATAGTAATAATAGGCGACATATTGTAGCAGATTACAAAAACAATCAGCTAAGTGGTGCTTATATGGAATTTGACAGAGATGGTGCTTTAATAAAAGAAGGAGTTTATCAGGACAGTTTATTAGTAGGTCCTTACAGAGAGTTTTATGGGACAACTGGAAGAAATTCTTATGTGGATCCCAAGCAAGTCAAAACTGAGGGGCGGTATGTCGAAGGAAAAAAAGATGGCGAGTGGCTTTCTTATTACGAAAACGGTCAGCTTGCGGTGAAGCAAACGATTGTTAATGAAGTAAAAGAAGGACCCTATTTTGAATATACGCCATCTGGAGAGCTTGCAGTGCAGATAACATACCAAAACAACCTGCCTCACGGAGATTTTAAACGTTTTAGTGTCAATAAGAGAGTCTTGGAAGAAGGCAGGTACGACCAAGGTCGAAAAGTGGGAGAATGGAATAGTTATTTCCCTGAAACAAACATTCTTGCGTCCGAAAAAGTGTATGATTCCTCCGGAAAGCGGACGGGAACATGGACTTTTTATTATGAAAACCGCCGGACTGCCAGGGTTGAAATGTACGAAAACGATATTTCGGTAGGTACTTGGGAAGAGTTTTTCCCCAATAAGGGCTTGTCAAAAAAGATGACGTATGAGGTAGGAGTTCCAGTGGGAGAGTTTGAAGAAAATCATAGCAATGGAAAACCTTCAGTAAGAGGCGTTTACGAAAGCGGTATGAAATCCGGAATTTGGAAAAGTTATTTTCCTGAGGGTAACCTATATTCCATCGGGGAGTATCGTAATGATCAGCGTACTGGACTTTGGAAATACTTTAACAAAATTGGCATATTAGTTGCTGAGGGTGAATATAAGTTGGGTACCGAAGATGGTCAATGGTTTTATTACTACGATGGTGGTCAACTTAAGTCAGTAGGGAGTTATTTCTTGGGCCAAGAAGATGGGGTTTGGGGACTGTTCTACGATAATAAGCAACTTACCCAAGAAGAAACTTGGAGGTTTGGAAGTTTGATTAATGTGGGAGCCTATAATAATTTCGTGGGAACCAAGCAACTTAGTCCAGGAAGTCTGAAAGATGGAGTTGGAACCCGAATAACCTATTATATCAATGAAAGTCTTGAATCAGAAGGGAATTATATAGGAGGAAAAGGGGATGGTAATTGGAAATATTACCATGACAACGGGAAATTGGCATCAGAGGGGCGAATGGCCGAGGGAAAGAAAGAGGGGTCTTGGAAGTATTATTCCCGAGCAGGAAATTTGGAGGACATCATTACATTTAAGAATGATGAAATTGTAGAAGAAGAAGTGCAGCGTGACGATTTATTATTTCAAAATTTTAATTGAATTTGAACAGAACCAACCTTCGACTGTTTATTTAAAAAAAATAAAAATGTTTGGATTATTTAAGAAAAAATCAGAAAAGGAGCAACTCAATGAAGCCTATAAAAAGCTTCTTGAAAAAGCACACAAAATGTCCCACTCCGACCGTACCGCATCGGACAGGTTAATGGCAGAAGCGGAAGAAGTTGCAAAAAAGATTGATTTATTAAAATAAATCGTCCCTATTAATCATTTTGGACAAGAAGGTCTTAAACTTTGTTTTTTGACCTTTTCTAACTTTTTATTCTGAATCTATCAATATAATAATTTTTTTATTTATAAATTTTTCAATTTTTGAAACATTGTTGGGTATGGAGCGTAAACAATAATAATTACTAAACCTTACGAGCTATGAAAACATTCATAATCAATCGGCTTTCAAACCTCCAATTAGTTGGTTGGGTATTTATAGGTTTGTTTATTCATGGGACATTTAATCGGGTTGAAGCAAATGTGGCTCCAATCAATGTCTCTTTTCAGGTATTTTATGATGAGCTTACTCCCTATGGGGACTGGATAAACGATCCGACCCATGGGTATGTGTGGATACCTTACGCGGATGCGGGATTTCAGCCCTATCAGACGAATGGATATTGGGTAAATTCCCGATTTGGAAATACTTGGGTTTCACTTTATGATTGGGGATGGGCACCATTTCATTACGGTAGGTGGTTCTTCACCGATTTTTATGGTTGGGCCTGGGTTCCAGGCTATGAATGGGCACCTGCTTGGGTTGATTGGAGAAGCGGTCAGGGCTATTATGGCTGGGCTCCGCTCTGGCCGAGTGTGGGTGTGCATGTTTCGATTGGTTTTCCGATGCATCATTGGGTCTTTGTTCCGCAAAGAAGGTTTTTGGCAATAAATATTTATAACTTTTATGTTCCCCAAAGAAATATCACTGTAATTTACAACCGTACTACAGTGATCAACAACACCTATGTGTACAACGATAGAACGTATGTGTCAGGGCCTAGTAGAACTGAATTGCAGCGTGTCACACGAAGCAACGTGCCGGTTTTTGAAGTATCAAACGGGAGAAGACCGGGAAGGTCACTTGTTGAAAACAACAGGGTGGAAATTTATCAGCCCAAATTGGAACCTGTCAATACTCGAAGCAATTCTCAAAGCTCCAGACCAGCTCGGGCTTACACGGTGGATGAATATTCTTCAAGAAGATCTTCCGCTTCCCAACCCCGAACTCGTGAAACTACCTCTAGCCAAAGAGCAGTAGACCCATCAAGCAGACGTTCAGCCACGGTCCCCCCAAATACAAACCCACGTGCTGTAGAAACATCAACGTATCAGAACAGAAACTCGGCGGGTTCAGGACGAAGGGTTGAAGCAGGCACTACGCTCATCCCCGAATCAGGGAGAAATGTGGAAAAAAATTCGCCTTCAATGCCGGATTTCCGAGACT
>JBBQXZ010000118.1:0-13730 GCA_038209145.1 Cytophagales bacterium
GCCCCTAAAGCCATGCTCTGGACCAAAAACTTTTACAATGTTAATTCCCAATTTTTGCAAACTATCCACCAAATGAGTTTTACCAATCATCGATGTTTGATTGGCCAGCACCGCTACCTTTTTACCTTTTAATAATGGCAGGTAGAGGTCAGTTTGCTCAGCCCCTGTTTTTATTTCTTGGCCAGATCTTTCAGTTTGATTTGATTGATTTTTTGGCGTAGAGAAACAAAGTGATATGGCAACAGAAAAAAGTAAGATGGATTTCATGTTCTTTTTGGAATAAGTTAGAGTTGTTCAAAGATACTGATGGAATCGATGTTAAGAAATCTGATCCAGGTTTAAAGCGAAATCACCTTACAAAACCGCAATGAATTTGCCCTAAGTACAGAATAATATAACCCCTTAATTTTTAGAGCGATTAAAGAATACTGACACAGTTTGGTAAATGTTCATCACGGGAATGATGATTCACCAATCATAGTAAAAACCAACTTCTGTATTCCTACTTATTTAATTTGTCAGCCAAGTCCGATTTTCATTTTTTAAGGATAAACAATTATTACGAGTATTTCTGTAAATTAGGGTTTTAAAAGTATCCTTCAATTAAAAAATTGGTGACCAGAGAAACATTCAAAAATAAATATTATTAATTATGAGAAAACTACAAGAAATCATTGATGAATTATGGGCTGAAAACCTTGAAGTAAATATTCCTGTTGAAAGGGTTCTTGAAATTGCTATTCAAATTCAGAGAAATGAAATTTTAGAAGAATCTCTGTTTTGGAAGTTTAAATGATATTTCTGGATCCATGGAAACTTTAAAGGATGAAATCTGGGCACTTAATAAAAATTTAGAAAGAAGCGAAAAAAAATTAAAGGATTAAAAGTATAAATTATACTTATAAAATTGACTGAGCCAGTTCACTTTTTTTTATTTGGTTAATACTTTCTACTTTTGTTTTCGTATTTTTATAGAATAAACCAAGATATTATGTCTGCAATAGAAAAAGATTCCTCTTCTGTAAAAGAAAAAACAGAGAATTGGTTTAATGATTTTATACATTCGCTTGAAGTAAAAAAATTAACCTACTCCTCTAACACACTCAGTAAGGAAGATCAGTCTTTTTTTGAAGGAATGGCCACCAAAAATCATGACCTGTTGTTGGAAAACATGCTGGTTTCTATTCAAAAATACTATTTCACTAAAATTCTAAGTGAGTTTTTTCAAATTCTTTTAGTACAAAAAGAATCAGGAATGCCGAAAAAGGTGGCATTTAATCACAAGGGAAAACAAATCATGGCGTGGCTTGAAACTCCTAATGGGGATGAGCAGCAAGAAGATAATATTTTTATAGCCGAGGCAGTAGTCAATTCGAAGTTCGCAAATACGGGATTCAGCATTTCTGCTACCGTTGTGGAAGAAGAAGACAACCTAGAAGTGCCGGGGCATTATCTGATTTTGAAAACCTAGTTTTTTTTGATGGCAAAATTTCAAGACCATATAGTTCAAGCAAAAACTAATCTCAAGTTTTTAGAAACCATAAATCAATCGGCTAATAGCTATTGGGATTGGCAAGTCACTGTTGCCTTTTATGTGGGTGTACATCTAATTAATTCTCATTTAGTTAAAAAACTTGGCTACAGCTTTTATTCTCATACCGATACACTCAATTCTATTAATTTTAGTACTGTCCTTTCACCTGCAAAAATGGAGCAGTCCGAATATTTGGCATACAGAAAGCTGTACAACCTTTCGAGAAGGTCCCGCTACCTGTGTATGGATGCTGATAATGCCAAATCAAAAAGTGATCCCGGAACGGCTTATCTCACCTACTCGAGACATTTAGATAAAGCTATCAACCATCTTGAGGCAATATTGAGCTTTATTGGTAACAATTATTCACAAACGTTTGATCCTATAGAACTTGATCTTCTAGAGATTAAAAATAAATCTCATAAGTTTTTTAAGCACAAGAAGTCAAAGGATATTAAATATTAGCTCACTAAATGGGCTTAGTTTGTTTTAAAATGGATAAATTATCCAAGGATAGAAAAGATATTTAAAGTTTTAGAGACGGGTTGACGTCTGTAATTTCTGCCGTGGAAAGTTTATGATGGATAGATATTACCCGGGATTTAACTAAAATGGGTATCGACAGGCGATACCCATAAAATTGTTCTTGCTCCAAATTTCAACTTTTCTTATCCAAAAACAGGGATAGTGATTCTTTCACCACCTTTCATGGCAGATTCATGGGCACAAATGCCCGCACAGGTGTAATTTGCGGCTTTGACGGCATCTACGGCTGAATCCCGACCCTCAACGATGGCTGCTACGAATTCCTGCACCAAGTGGGGATGGGATCCGCCATGCCCGGCACCCTGTAGGAAGGATACGTGGTTGGGGTCGTTTATCTTTTCTCGTTTTGTAAAGTGTTTGATCGGATCGATCAACAGCTCATCCGTATCGGGCACATCAATTCTCCGGGCATTTTCACCTCCGTCAAATATCACATGACTATCATCTTCCAGCTGTTCCCATTCGAAGGACATCTTGGTGCCGTATACGTCGTAGGATTCCCGGTATTGCCTCACAACATCAAACAGGGAGCGTGTAGCTTCTGCCACTACATCAGAATCCTTCAGAGTAAATGTAGCTGTCTCCACCGCAAACGGGGATCCATATCGCTTGGCAAGGTTTTCAGAAAGCCTGCCCGATCCATGGCAAACCACGGTCTCGGCGGTGGTATTGTTAATCCTAAGCAATGGGGAGATGGCGTGGGTGCCATTCAGCATGGGAGGGAATCCCTTCCAATATTCGTCCCAACCTTCCATACTCATATCCTGGATGTGGGAACCCCGTACAAACTGTATTTTGCCCAACTGCCCGCTTTCTGCCAAGTTGAGTCCATACAGAAATTCACGGGTATAGAGTGCCGTCTCCATCATCATGTAGACCTTGTTGGCTTTCTTCTTAGCTTCCACGATGGCCTTGCAGTCTTCCACGGTCATGGCCATGGGGATCGTACAGGCGGTATGTTTGTTGGCATTTAAGGAGGCGATGGTCATTTTGGCGTGCTCTGGTACTGGAGTGACGATATGGATGGCATCCACGTCATCGCGCTTGGGGACGTCTTCAAAATTGGTAAAACAAAGGTCCCTGTTGAGGTTGAATTTGGTGGCTAACTCATCAAGGGTTTTTGGATTACGGGTACATATGCCGACTTCCTTGATGTTGGGATGACTTTGGTAAATGGGGATAAACTCTTTTCCGAAACCCAAGCCAACAATGACAACGGTGATTTTCTTTTGACTCATTTTTAGCAAATTTTTTATGGGGATAGGTATTTATTTAGCAACCCAGCGGATTGCATTGGTGAGCATTTTCTGGTAGGCTTTCAAATCGTGGGATTCCCCATCGTGTCCAAGGGCTATGCCTACGATCCGTGCCTTTGGATGATTGACCACAAAAACGGAGGGAAAGGTATCCGGCTTTTCACTCTTGGCCGAGGCCAGCACGTTGATTCCGGGACCGTTTGAATCTACTTTGTAATAGTACAATTCGTCTTTAAGGGTAAATTTTGCAGGCACACCCTTCATTACCGGGTGCTTTTTATCGGTGACCGTTACCTCGAAAGGACCATACTTGTCATGTCCTCTTGAGCCACCGCTCACAAGCTTCAGGTTGTATGCCGGCCAGTCGGCCCAGTTATACCAAAGGGCTGCATGGCCTAAGACCAAGCCTTTACCGCTGTCTGCAAACTTCATAATGGCTTCCCGGGTTTTGGGATCGTTAAAAGGTTGGTTATTGGTGAGATATAATACATCAATTTGGCTCAGCTGTTCCAGTACTGCATCGGTATCATCTGTATAGGTGACATCGGCAAAGCTCTTCTCCTGAAGAATGGCCACATCCCGGCCTTTGTACCAAGTGTCAAAATCATGGGAAGCTCCCCCACCCACCATCAATACCTTAATAGGCTTCTTAGGCGGGTCCGCCAAAACGTGTCCAATCAATCCTGTACCGATAAGAAGGAGCAGCACGATTAACCGGACAATGCCATCCCTTGAAATTTCTGGCTTTTTGATCTTAATTTTTCCAATTTTCATATGCGTTATTTTAGGGTATTAATTTAAGGTTTCTCCACGACCATGATTCCGTTCATCATCCGCCAGTGACCGGGAAAGGTACAGACAAATGGATAGTTGCCTGGAGTGGTAGGAGCTGTAAATTTGAGCGTATATACCTCGTTGGGTCCCAGCATTTCGGTTGCGAAAAGCACTTCGGGTATCTCGGGAACATAATGCTTTTCAGACGCCTTCGGATCTCTGAGCATGGCATCCGCTGCTGCCCCTACTTTTTCCAGGGTATTTGGTTTTAGGATTAGCAGGTTATGCTGCATCCCATCCAGGTTGTCAAGTTCAAGCATGATTTTTTTTCCGGCTTTTACGGTAAAGGTATCCCGATTAAATTTCATCAACTCTGGCACCACTTCCAGCCAAACCGTAGTCACATCGTCCTGCTCACTGACCGTCGGTTTCGTGGATGCCTGAGACATTTTGCCTGTTGTTTTTGCCATGGGCTGATCCTGGTTAGAATCAGCTCCATCAAAACAGACGGACATGGCCACCCTGCCAATTTCGGTGGAGTTTAGTCTGGGTTTAAGATGAGGTGCTAAAAAACCCACAACCCCCAGCAGACAGACTGAAAATACAAGGGTCAATATTCCATGTTGAATCATAATAGTAAACAGTTCTATTTAGTTTAGTTCCAATACCAGCTGCTGCAGGTTGCCCACAAATGGAAAATCTTTTTCATAGCTTCCTACATTGTCCTCACCGCCGAAGTCCCTTCCGGTTCGCACACTTGGGAAGACTGGTGCTTCAAACAAGCTAACAGAAGACGCCGAAGCATATAATTCTTCATTCACATACATGCTAAGTTTTCCGTTGCGTTCCAAGTTGATTTTCAAATCAAAGCTGTCAGGCAACTTTTTACCTTTGGAGCTTACCTTGGTAGACTTGCCGTCCTGTAGGAGGTCAAATATCAGCTGATCATTTTCCACATACAGGGTATATCCCGATTGACGGTTACCATGTGCCAGGATTACACCTGATGGCTTATCATTTCCTTTTTCAGATACCTTGGCTTGGATACTGATTTCCTTATCGGTCAGGTCTGGAGAATAATTAAGCTGGTTTCTCCTTCCCAACTCATACCTTTCGGTTAATACCCCTGTCATTAATCTTGTCAATAGGCCGGAGGATTGTGCTTTTGATGCACTCTCCGTAAATGCCTCGTTATGTGTGGAGGCTGCCGCAAACAGGGCTTTTACCAACCAATCATCCTTTCCGTTTTCTGCGACCAAGGCTGCCTTTACAAGCATTTCACCTACCTTGGGTGAGGTAGGCATGGATGTCAATTCCAATAGGGCATGCATCCTTACGTTTAGGTTGGGGTCATTTAGGAGTCCTGCCTGCTGTATCACATCAACTGTCTGAACCGTTTTTGGTAAAGTGGCCATTGCGGCTTTCCTTACTCCCGCTGCGGGATGGCTTAAGGCCTCCCGCACGACATTCAGAACCTGACTGTTGCTTCCCTCCAGTTCGCCCAAGCCATGAAGCGTCCAGATAGCATGAACGGCAGGACCGTTCAAACCGACCTGATCCACGCTTTTATCTTTTATCAGAGAAATTAAATCTCCTACCACCGCTTTGTTTTGTGATTCTACCAGCAGGCGCTGCGCAGTCATCCTCCAAAACATATTGCTGTGCTTTAGTGCGCTTACCAAGCCATCGGGATCATCCTTCGAAAGCGTGAGGGGTTCGCTTTTTTTGGCGCCTTTATAAATAACCCGGTAAATTCTCCCATGGTTGGTATCCCTTAGTTCGCTTTGGAAGGCATTTCCCTGACCGTGGGGTTGGTCTTCAAAAGGCAGCACCATCCTGGAAGGGGCTTGACGCTCTACAAAAACATTGTGTTGAATGATGAAATTATACCAGTCTGCCACCCAAACGGCTCCATCTGGACCTACCGCTGTATAAACGGGGCCAAACCATTCGTCGGAACTTGCCAACAGGTTCCAGCCGTCCTTTTCCGTAAATCCCGCACCTGACGGCTCTATGATGGCGTTGTGGGTAAGGCGGATGGTAGGTTCATTCACAAAGGCAACCCTGTTCCAGTATTCTTTGGGATAATCTCTGGCGGTATAAAAATTGATGCCAGCGGCAGAAGTAAACCCACCTACTACGTCGACCTGACGAAGGTTGGGTGTCAGAGCATGACCGTCATAGTGCCCGTCGATCTTTTGGATGGACTGGATTTGAAATGGAGGTTTATCATCACTTTCCCCAGCCTCAGGAAGGCTTCGCTGTAGAAACTTTGCCGGTACCGAATAATAGCCTGCGTGGGTATTGTTGGCTGTGGAGATAAACACGTTATTGTCCTCTGTAAAACCAAGCCCCCAGGTATTGTTGCTTGTTGAGGCCAGGTATTCAAAATCCTTTCCATCAGGTTTTAGATGATAGAGGCCTTGCGGGAATGTCATTCGTTGTCCATTTACGGTGCCGTTGAAACCGGAATAACCGGTCACCCCCCATATTTTGTTGTCAAAGCCATATTGCAGGTTGGAAGGTCCGGCATGGGTATCGTTTTTTCCCCATCCGGTCATGATTACCTCCCTGACATCCGATACATCGTCCCCGTTTGTATCTTTCAAGAAAACAAAATCAGGAGCCATGGATACGACAACACCCCCGTTGGCAAATACCATGCTGGTAGGGATGTTAAGCCTATCAGCGAATACAGTGAATTTATCTGCTTTTCCGTCTCCGTTTGTATCTTCACATATTTTGATCCGGTCGTTGGCCTCACCGTCCGTTTCTTTGAAGGTGTTGGGATAATCTACGGATTCAACGATCCAAAGCCTACCTTTTTCGTCCCAGGCCATTGCAATGGGATTAATGATATCCGGTTCAGCGGCAAAAAGGCTTACTTCAAAATCGGCAGGTTTTTGGATAAGCTTTTGGGATTCGACAGGGGATAAGGCTGGCTGAATGCGGGGAACCATATACCTTTTGGTGAAATCAGAAATGGGCTCATCGTAGATGGATACCTGTGGAATATCCAATGCGGCTACTTGGCGCTTTATATCTTCCCCCATGGCCCAAAAAATCCCGTTTTTCACCAGATTCAAAAATTCAAGGGTTTGCCAAGTTCTTTCATCGTGTCCGTATGCGGTATAAAAAACCCTGCCTTTGCCGACATTTCTTACCCAAGTATAAGGCTCTTGCGTACCGTTTTCTTCCCGTACCATAAGTACCTCTATGTCTTCATTGATTCGTTGATGCACGTAGGTTTCATCACCTGTAGTGAATTCACTGATGCCCTGCATTATGGGATGGTCGCCATTTAGGATTTTACCCACAAATTCATCCTCCCCATGGGAGGCAAACTGCCCGCCAATAGTGGTGATGTACCAATCTGAGTTTTTGAAGCAACCCGTGGCAGAATGAAGCGGAATCAAGCCTTTACCACCTTCTACAAATGATTTCATGGCGGCTTCTTGTTCGGGAGAAAGGTATTCGTGATTGGCATAGATGACCAAACCGTCGTATTTATTGAGTTTTTCGGTGGTTAAGTCTTCGGTAGTTTCTGTATAGGTAAGATTTATTCCACTGGTAAAAAGGGCTGTTGCCAGCCAGGGAGCGAATCTTCCCGAATCATGGTGTTCACTGTCGTGTCCAAGAAACAAAATTTCCGCCCTTCGGGGGAGCAGATCGGCAACATATTCTCCCCCTCCAGTCTTTTTCATACTTGTTTTGTCCGTACACTGCAGGTATAAGGCACCGATCACTAAACACAGCAGTGCTTTGTTACAAGCAGCCACTCTGATTTTTCTTTTTTTGGGATTTGTCATTGGGTTTCTTCGGTGATAAAATGATAAGGATGACTCTGAGAAAGGAAAATTATCGAATTCCTTTTTTGATTCCTAACCACCGGTATAGGTTTCTTATTTTATTCGGGTTCAGAAGAAAAATAGCTCCAGGTGGCTTACTAATTTTCGACCCTGGGAAAGGGCATTTTTTTACTCGCTCAACCGAATGCTTCTTTTCAATGTTAATTTTGGAAAATAGATATTGCTTCTTTTAAGTTGAAATTCATGCAAACCCTGCTTTTGTAGCTTTGGTACTTTTTTCAAGTTAAATGGCCATGCCGATAAAATCTAAAATTCTTATTCTCGCCTTTATGAAATTTCTTAGGGAGAAGATGAAGAGAAAAAAGCTTCCATCCCCATGAAAATAAAATTCCTACTGCAATGCTTCTCTTGGTCTGCATGAATGCATGCGACCAAAGGGAACACACCATTCCTGAAACACCGCAGATCCCCTTGTTGGCCTAAGCACAAAATCTGTATAGGTTACACTTCCGGCGGGATCCAATACTGGGTAAGACAGGCATTGGCACCAAAATCAATGCGCTTGTCAATGCATTGCAGCGCAAACGATCTTCAATTCCCTGCCGGAAAGTTTGGCCAAGCCCAGCCTGGAAATCAGGAAACAATCTGCTTCTCGCAAAGTAAAGATCATGGGAGCAATTGAATTAGTCATGAATGGATCTGATTATTTCAGGAAATTGTACGACATCCAAGGCAGTAAAACCTGGAGGCATGGCCAATCGATTCCAAAGAAATTGAGGTAATCCCAGAACTCTTGTGACATCCATCGAGGTCAGCACCGAAAAGAAGTTGACGGCGTTCGTCAAATCCTCCAAACTTGTAAAACCATTGAATTGAAGCCATATATTTTTGAATAACCCATAATTGTATTTTCGATTGCACCATAAAGAGTCCTTCCAAAATTACCTATATTTAATTCTACTAAAACAAATATAACTATATTTTAGCCCCTATATATAATGATTTTTATACGTATAAATTTAAAGTGAAATTATCCTTATACCGTGTTGGTTTATCGTCCTTCTCTGTACTTACTTAAATTTATAGCTCTATTTAAACGTGGTCTGTTATAACGTTGAAGGAAGATGGGATAAAGATTTAGCAAGATATTGAGTAATAGTAACCATAAAGATTCGAGAAATCCAAATTCAAATGCAACGAAGATATTAAATCCTAGAACTATAAAGAAAATAATTATATGTCCAAATTCGGATTGTTTCGTTCGATAGTGTAAATGGATTAGGGATTTGGTGCTTTTTTCAACGGGATTAGATTTTTTATTTAGGTTTTCCCAACCGACCCATACCAATAATTTTCTAAAAAAATTTATACCTATAGACTCGTATATTTTTCCTTTTACTTCCCAGTTCTTTTCTTCATAATAAGGAGATATGAATTGACTATGAAGTGCGTCAGTAAATTTAAAAATGCACATCATCAACATTAAATTCAGTACCCAAGAAAATAAAAAACCTTGCATTCCCACAGAATAGATCAGCGCAGAGGTCAAGCCAATTGTAACGATGATAATGAATGATAAAATGAAAGTTTTTCGCATTGGTCACTGTCGTTTGGTGAATGATGTCTCACTTTATTTTGTCTGCAATAATCAGTGGTAAAATTTACTAATCTGGGTTTAATAAACAGTTTTATTTTCATGGTAGGCACCTGTTTTAAAATGTATTGTTTCTTAGTGCTCTATGGCTTCTATCCCTTGTGAGTTAAGTTTTGCTAGCCCTTCTTTCATTGCTTGTATTTGTTCCAAGGGGTGGCCTTGCCAACTACCAATTTCGCCGACAACCTTAAATGGGTGTTTTGAGCGGTAAGACATTGTCGGGTTACCTGGGAATTTTTTATCCGTTAGGTTGGGGTCGTTTTCAATCGGACCTGTTGGTTCTACCAAGTATATTCTTTCACGTCCTTCCCCAACAGCCAGTTCAGCTCCCCAAATTGCGGCATCTAACGTAGCTGTTAGGTAAATATAATTTGCTTTATGCTGTTGCCCATAGTTAGAGGTGACCCCTATTTCAATAAAATCCCCAGTTTTTAGATCTCCTTTTGTTCCATGAAAGTATGTCTGCGCAAAGGGACTAGGACAAGGCTGGCTTTCACTTTTATTTTTTTCCATTTCGTTTTCAATTTTTGTCGGTTAGGTTGTTA
The DNA here is from genome assembly GCA_038209145.1 of Cytophagales bacterium. Classification (GTDB taxonomy): domain Bacteria; phylum Bacteroidota; class Bacteroidia; order Cytophagales; family Cyclobacteriaceae; genus Lunatibacter. The sequence goes on from JBBQXZ010000118.1 coordinate 10,119, forward strand.
ATCGTCTTAAAAATCAGGCTACCAGAATGCTTAATATATCTGCATCCTATTTTTATTTCAGAACATGATGCGCGAGAACTTTTTGTACATCATATACATTTACTGATTTATTAAATTGTTTCTTTATACTTGGTTGAGGTTCACTGGAAATCCAGATTTTCAATTCAGCATCCAAATCAAATGTCCCGGCAGTTTCAATGCTGAATCGGGAAATACTCTTATACGTTATTGACTTATATTCCGTCTTACTACCTGTTATTCCCTGCACATCCACCATAATGAGCCGCTTATTGGTAAAAATAAACGTGTCGCGAATGAGTTTAAAACCCAATTCCATTTCTTCTGACTCAATTAATAGTTGGCCATATTTTTTGACCAATTCGTCCTGACTAACCACTCCTGCATTTCCGAGTAATGATGAAAATAATCCCATTGTATGTTTTTTTATAATTTTTCTTTTTCGTAGTGCCTTTCTGATACCTTCCTACTTTTCAGGTTGTTTCTCGACTTTGCTTTTGTTAGCAATTATCGTCAGAAACCAGTACCTTGTTTGGGGAGCTTAATCTAATTATATTTCCATTTATTTATATTCAACATCGTACACCATACTTACCCAAAAGTTGCCTAAACAAAAAAGAACAGAACTACCCAGAATATTCAAAACTGGCTTGATTATTTCTGAGGAGCCTTGGATATTTGCGCAGCATGCTATTTTTTAAAGTTAAGATTTTTTTGTCTGAAAAGATACATTAACCGGGATTTACCTTACCTATCCGATATTGAAACTCCCATCTTATTAATTAAAAACTCAATAATTCACTTGAACCAATTATCTACCCACTTAGCAATTGCTTTTCTTTAGAATGAATGAATGGAACTCAAGACACAGTCACGACAGAACAACGATAGGCCCATTTGCCTTCGACACCGTGTTGGATAAATGAACAACCATTGCTTTGTTTCTAAGGTTGGCGGTTAATAAACTAAATGTTTTCAAGAGAGCTTTTCTTTTTTGCATGATGATAATTCAATAAACAAGTCCGAACACAACACTTACCCCAATCCTGCGTCAAAATTTAAATTAGAAAGCTGAACCCTCTCATGCAAACGCAAGTTGAATCTTTCATTTACTTCTTGGTAAAACCTTTAGGTTAAGGGTGCGAGAAGCGGTTGGTTTATTGCATCAGCCCGACTAAAACACACCATTACGGATTAAATGATCCGGTAATATTGATAATATCTGTTTTAAAAAAAGCCGGAATCTATTAGATTCCGGCTGGTGATTATTTTGTCAGGTATTTTTCTACAATGGTCTTAGAGATTCCCGAATAGGAGTAGCCTCCGTCATGAAACAGGTTCTGCATGGTCACCATGCGCGTGTAATCCGAAAACAGGGTAACGATGTATTCCGCGCACGTCTCTGCCGAGGCATTGCCCAAGGGAGACATCATGTCCGCAAAATCAAAAAAGTCGTTAAATCCGTTAATACCGGATCCGGCGGTAGTTTTCGTTGGGGATTGGGAGATGGTATTTACCCGGACTTTTTTCAACTGACCGTACCGCTGACCGTAATTTCTGGCGATACTTTCCAGAATCGCTTTGGCCTCCGACATATCGCTGTAGAAGGGAAACGCACGCTGGGCTGCAATATAGCTAAGTGCCACAACTGATCCCCATTCGTTGAGGATATCCTTTTTCTCAGCCACCTGAAGCATTTTGTGAAAAGAAATGGCAGAGACATCATATGATTTTTGTACCCAGTCATAGTTAAGATCACCGTAGGCCCTTCCTTTTCGGACATTCGGGGACATGCCGATGGAATGAAGTATAAAGTCAAAATTACCACCCAAAAACTCCTTCGCTTCGTCGTACAATTTCTCAATGTCCTCCACGGACGTTGCGTCCGCTGGTATCACGATTGTATCGCAGGCCGCGGCCAGTTCATTGATAGCGCCCATACGCATCGCAATCGGTGCATTCGTAAGTACAAATTTTGCTCCCTGCTCCTTTGCTTTCAATGCGGTCTGCCAGGCAATGGAGTTTGCGTCAAGGGCACCGGTTATTATTCCTTTTTTCCCTTTCAATAAATTATCAGGCATAGTATATGTTGAATTTTGGATGATTATTTGGTAGTTGGTTCGGCAAAACTAATTAATTTTAATTGATTTTTTCTGTAATTGCGGCACATAAGGGGAAATTACTGGGCAAATCAGCTAGCCAAAAGTTCTTTGGCACTTTGAAAAGCACTTGCGGATGGATTGGATCCGGCAATCATTTTGGCGATTTCCGTAAGTCTGTCTTCCTGTGAAAGCAACCTGATTTTACTGATTGTTTTCTCTTGGCTGTTGTCTTTGTAGACAAAATAATGCTGGTCGCCCTTGGCAGCAACCTGTGGCAGGTGACTGATGCAGATGACCTGGTGTTTTTTGGCGATTTGCTGCATCATCTTTACCAGCTGAAGGGCAATTTCCCCAGAGATTCCGGTATCTATTTCGTCAAAAATCAAAGTGGGTAAGGCCACCTTGTCGGCCATGATATACTTGATGGCAAACATCAGCCTGGCGAACTCTCCGCCAGAAGCCACCTGTCCGATGGGTTGGGGAGGTACCCCTTTGTTGGCGGAGAAATAGACTTCAATAGCGTCGGTTCCCGTGGCGTCGGGAAGCATTTCTTTTTGCTGAATGTTTACCCGCGCATTTTCCATACCCAGCTGTTGCAGCAACACACGTAAATCTTCAGCAAAAGTATCCATACACGCAACCCGTTTTTCTGATAGGATTTTTGCATGGTCCATCAGATGGGTTTTGGCTGTGGCCAGTTGAACCTCCATCTCCTGAAGTTTTTCCTCCAAGTGATCCACTTGAAATACTTTATCGGTCAACTCATGGAAAAGTGCAATCAACCCTTCCTCAGAATCAAGACCGTGTTTCTTTTGCAACTGGTATATTTTGCTAAGCCGTTCGCGCACGGTGTCCAATTTTTGGAAATCCACCTCCAACCCGTCATCCTCTTTGGCCAGGGTATATTGAATGTCCTGAATTTCTATCCAGGCGATTTGAAACCTTTCGCGCAATTCCGCAAACTGTTTACCGAAATTTGCCAAGTCCTGCAACTGATGGGCAACAGCTCCCAAAGCTTTAAGGGCTCCCAGTTCTTCGTGATCAAGAATGGTATTGGCCTGGTTGAGTTTGGCCTTGATTTCCTCGGCATGTTCGAGCAGGGATTGCTGTTCCTCCAGTTCTTCCTGATTACCCGCAACGAGATTCAAAGCCGCCAATTCATCTAATTGAAATTTGTTGTAATCGGCTTCTTTTTGAAGTGCCTTGGCCTCTGAATTCAATTTCTCAAAAGCTTTTTTCGTTTGGGTGTAAGCCCTGTACGCAATTCGGTAAGAAGCGAGTTCCACAGCCGTTTGGGCGTAATTGTCCACAAGGGCCAATTGATAGGAGGCAGCGCCAAGTAAAAGATTTTCATGCTGCGAATGTATATCCATTAGGGATTTCCCGAGTGTTTTCAGGGATTCCAGCCGCACAGGCGTATCGTTTATAAAGGCCCGACTCTTTCCCGAAGGGGAAATTTCCCGCCGGATGATGCAAGTTTGTTCATAATCCA
>JBBQXZ010000119.1:0-13452 GCA_038209145.1 Cytophagales bacterium
TCGTCAAATTGGGTGGGTCGAATATTTTCAATAATCGATACATCATGAATTTCGGAGGACCCACCTTGGGTGCCATCTATTACATATCTATCACTTTTGACGAGTTGTTAAATTAACACAAGAAACGATGAAAATACTGTACAGATTTTCCGCTTTAATTCCTCTGATTATTGGTTTTTCCTGCCAATACGAATTCCCCGAAACGCCAACGGTGGAGCCCAACTCGGGGCAGGCAGACTTCACAAAGATGGTCAGTATCGGCGCTTCCAATACGGCTGGTGTGATGGATGGTGCCCTGTACAACCGTGCGCAAAGAAACTCGTTTGCGGTCATCCTCGCCGATCAGTTAAAAGCTGTTGGTGGTGGAGCGTTTAATGTACCTGATATCAATGCTGAAGTTGGTTTTTTTGGTCCTGGACCTGGAGGTATTGCGCTGGGGAGGCTCATTCTTCGCATCAATCCCACTACGGGAAGCGTACTTCCTGAACCGATCGTTCCCGGTAATCCCTTTACGCCATTTGCCGGTGACAAAAGCGCCATAAATAATTTTGGGGTTAACCGGATTTCACTGCGTACCTCCCTTATTCCGGAAACAGGCAATGTTGCGCAACCCAATCATCCCGCATTTAATCCCGAATATGCCCGTTTTGCCAGCAATCCGGGGACTTCGACCCTGGTTGGAGATGCGGCGGCGGCGCTTGCTGATGGAGGTACCTTCTTTACTTTTTGGCTGGGGAAAAATGATGTACTGGGATATGCACTTCTGGGAGGATCTAATCCAGCCTTGTTGACTTCGGATCAAGATTTCACATCGTTGTATAGTGCTGCATTGGGAACGATGCTTCAAGCTAACCCATCGGCTAAAGGAGCCGTTGGCAATATTCCAAATCTCAATGTGTTGCCTTATTTTAACTTGGTGCCCTGGAATGCGTTACCATTATCAACCGCGTTAGTCGGCCTTATCAATCCAAATTTCCAACCTTACAATGCCGGGCTGATTCAAGCGGAACAGATGCAGCTTATTTCCCAAGAGGAAAGGATCTTACGCACAATCCAATTTACGCCGGGACCGAATGGATTTGTCATGGAAGATGAAACTTTGAAAGACCTCACCGGACTTGGATTGCCATCAATCCGTAAAAGCAACTCCAATGACAGGGCTACGCTTACGCTTTCCCTAGTTCTTGGGCAAACGGTGGGAAGTCCGCTGAATATCCGGGGTATAACGATACCTATAACCGATGAATATGTGTTGATCCCATCCGAACAGGCAGAAATTGCCAATAAAATTAACACTTTTAATGGCGTTATTAGTGGGGCGGTACAAGCCAATCCGGAGAGGTTGGTTTTGGTAAATGTAAACCAATTTTTACAAAATATCTCGGCAGGCACAATTCAAGCCAATGGCGTGCTGCTTACGGCTTCCATTGCGCCACCGAATGGTGGTTTCTCTGCTGACGGTGTACATCCCAATAACAGGGGAAGTGCGTTTATTGCCAACCATTTTATAGATGCAATTAATCAAAAATGGGGATCAACTATCCCCAGGGTAAATCCAAATTCATTTATGGGCAATGATTTGCCTAGATAAAAATCAAAACGGGATTACTCGGACCAATGTGGTAAAAATATTTTATCCACTAAAGCGTATCCAGGGAAAGTTCCATGATAAACTAAAGACACGAAGTTTTAATTTTAATCCTTCGTGTCTTTTATACCCCTTTTGATTTCTTCGGGATCATTTTATTTGAAAGCGGTATTACAATTTCTACTTTAACGAGGCCAGGTAGCTGATCAAATCCCTAATTTCACGGCGGTCGAGATATTGCTTCATATCCGGCATGCTGGATGGGGCATCATCTCTAAGAACGATATGTTCTTTGAGAATCACCGTATCCGGTTTATTTCCCATTTTTACCGTGATGGAGTCGTTATTTTCAGCAGCTAAAACCCCAGCCAATTTCTGGTCGTCTTTTAAATCCAAGATAACAATACCGAAACCGGGTGCAAGGCGTTTGCTGGGATCGATAAGTGCTTCCAACAACTCTTTTCTACTTAAGTGGCTTCCAATTCCATTCAACCTTGGTCCAGCATTTCCACCTAAATCATCATAGGAATGGCATTTTATACATTGCCCTGTAGGATGCTGGAAGAAGATCTTTCTTCCTTCACCTGGATCTCCCCCATACATGCTTCCACTATATGAAGCAAGTAGGTCCTCTCCGTTCCTATTGCCGCGAATTTCATTGTACCTAGCGGTCAGGCTAGGTTCATTGATGTTTTCGAGGGCTTCGATAAGCTCCAGCTCTATTTCTGGGGCAAGTTTTTCAGCCTCAAAAAGACTTAAAATATTTTCAAATACGGGTTTAGCATGTTCTTTGTTTATTTTACCCAAAGAAAGTAATGCCGCCTGTTTTTCTTCTACCGTTTGTTTGACAATCACATCTTCCAAAAGATTGGCCTTTAATTCTTCCGCGACTTCCAGTTGATCGATCAGTCCCAGTCCGGCCACGCGCACCAACAAGACTACGTCTGAAAGGGCTAATTCTATCGCTTTATCCACCGGTACCTCTTTCATGGTGGTGATGCTTACCAAGCTTGCTTCACGCACCTGAGGTGAGAGATCTTTTGCCAGCATAACAAAAAGTCTGTCCGAAGCGTCAGAAATGTCAATTTTTGCTATTGATTTTACCGCAGCGATTCTAATCTCCTCATCAGGGGACGCCAACAATTCCATAATAACATCCTTTGAAGCCAAACGTAGGGGATTTGGATCTCTTTCTATTTCTCCCCTGTATCTGCCGTCTACACGGTCCAAAACGGACGGCTTAGCCCAAGAGCCCAACGCTTCCAATGCTTCAATTTTCATGGCTTTAGTAGCCTGGGGATTGTTTAGATAGGAAATCAGATTATTCATACTTTTTTCTGTTCCTACCCTTACATTCGCATTGATAGCCCTTCGAATCAATGGTTCCGATATAAATTTGGTGGTACTTAGGATTTCAGCCAATGCGGGTAGCGCTTCGGGAATCGAAAAATCATCGTTGATTGCTCTGGCTGCTTCGGCTACAATGTATTCATCCGAATCATTTAAAAATTGCAAAACACCGGCATTTCCCATTCGGCGCAAGGCCAATACTGCCGCGGTTCTCACTGCTTTGGATGCATGGTTCTCTAGGGCAATAATCGGGGCTGCATTCCCGATCCGGGCAAGTGCAAGGCTGCCGGCGTGGCGTAAATAAACATCCGAATTGTTATTCTCTTCAAGCATTTTAACGAGGGGACCCACAGCATCCGTATATGCAATTCTACCCAACGCCTCGGCTGCAAAAAACCTTACTCTACTGTTTGAATCTTCCAACAACGCAACCAAATCACTACCCGCTCCAGCCAAACATATATTTCCGATCCATTTGGCAGCCTGTGCCTTGATTTCTTCATCTCCATCTTTCAGATATGGGATAAGTTCTTTTCCTACCTGGGCATCATTCCGGGCCAATTGAGAAATTCCCCAGATGGCATGTATCCGAGCCATCCTGTTTTTTGTTTGTTGAAGTTGCTCCTTGAAGATCTCAAATCCATCGTCCCCCTTTTTTGCCAAGGCAAACTGGGCTTTCCTTCTGATGCGTTGGTCTGGGTGGCCTAGCAATTCCCCCAACCCGAATGTTTTCATTTCATTGAAATCCTCGCGCATGAGTTCTGCCGTGTTCTCCCTTTCAGCTGTAAAGGCTCCCCGCGCAAGATCCATCTTCCATATCCTTCCATATCCCTTATTGACCCAGCCATCGATCCAGTCTGAAAAATAAAGTGCTCCGTCAGGACCGAAATCCATTCCCGTTGCCAATATTCCTCCCATGAGTTGCTCGGTTTTTTCAAGTTCAAACCCAGCTCCATTTTGCTTTAATTTGAATCCATGTATACCGGATCGGGCAGGATTCCCGGCAAACTCGGCAACAAAAAAAGTATTTTGCCATTCGGGTCCCAAAGCAGTACCCGGATTATATACCATGCCAGTGGGACCATTGACATAATTGGCTATCGTCGGAATAAAATAAGCCGCTTTGTCCGGAGAACTTGGCGTATGCATGTTTTCATCCATCCAAACCTTATAATTATTATTATCCGGATCCCTGTATTTGCCAAACTGCCAGTTTATCCTCCATCCTGTGTCTGACCCATCGACCAGGTAAACGATCCTTTCCCGCTCCCCCCGATGGTCTCCATCATTGTCCACACTGATCAAATTTGCGAATTCGTCAAATACAAATTCATGGGTATTGCGAACCCCATGGGCAAAAACCTCAAAATCGCTCCCGTCAGTATTGCAGCGAACAACTACCCCCTCGTTGGGGAAATGCCATTTTTTGCCAGTGGCATCTGTACCGGAAAATCCAATATCTCCTATTCCCCAATAAATCTTGCCTTCCGGACCAATCGTTAGTCCTGAGATGTTATGCCCTCCAAAGCCAATATGAACCCCAAAACCATGCATAAGTGAAACTTTGGTATCCATCAAGCCATCTCCGTTGGTATCGGTAAGCTTCCAAAGATCCGGCGCTACACCAACAAACAGTTCCCCCTCATGATAAAGCACCGCTCCCGCAACATCCGTAATTTCTTCATGAAAATCCTCAACCACCAACTGGGACAAATCAGCCAATCCTGAGCCGTCTGTATCTTCCAGCCTATATACGTTTTCTTTTTCAACGGTAAGATCACGCCAGTCGTGAGACCCATCCCCATTTATATCCGGCAACCATTCATTTTTGCCGGTGTTTTCAGGACTTAATTCTTCATGGATAAAGTGCTTTCGATCGGCAGCAGATTGCATTTTAATGGATTGTATTTCCCAGTCTTGGTGGCTACGAATGTCAAATTCCGAAATTTTCCTCCTGTTTGTCCTAGAATAAAAGAGCCTGCCATCAGCGTCAATCCGCATTGAAATGGGGTCAGCCACTAGGGAATCTACCGCCCAAATGCTGAGTTGAAAATCTTCATGGAGTTCGGGTTTGACCATTGCCTCTATGGTAGCAGCCTGTGATTGCGCTTCTTCAAATGAGAGGGTTTTAATTCTAAGATCAACAGGTTCCTGTTTGCAGGAACCTAATGCAAAGAAAAAAATAAAAAAACCCGTCAGATTTCGGGAAAATTTTTGTGTAATTGTTAATTTCTTACGATTCATACTGGTAAATAAACAAACCGACTGGGGCATCTGTTTTCTCAAATGGTTTTTTTATGAAAGAATTTAGATAGAAATCCAAAGAATTATTCATCAGTCTCTGTCAGGGTGGCCAAAAAGCTCACCAGATCACGAATCTCCCTTCGAGAAAGCAACTCCTTCATATCCGGCATACTTGAAGGAGCCATTTTCCTCTCCTTTATGGCATTTTTCTTGATTTCTGCATCGGGATCATTGCCCATTTTTAGAAATAGGCTGGTTGCTGTTTCCTTTTCCAAAATACCCGAAGTGGTCTCCCCGTTATTTAGTGTCAATGTAACCACTCCAAAGCCCGGAGCCAATCGTTTACCCGGATCAATCAAGGACTCAAGAAGCTCCGCTCTGGAAAGAATTTTTGCTATTCCGTTAATCCTAGGCCCTGCATTTCCTCCATAATCGTCATAAGCATGGCAACGGATGCACTGCCCCGTCTGATGTTGGAAGAAGATGTTTCTACCCCGCTGACTATCTCCTCCGTACATGCTTCCCCGATAAGACACCAATAGCTCATCGGGTGAAAGTTTTGCTTGTATGGCAGTATACCGTTCCTTCAATTCTTTGGATCCTGCGGAATCCAGGGCTTCGGTCAGCTCAAGTTCCATATCAGGAGATAACTTACCCCTTTCCATCGCATCCAACAAACCGGAAAAAACGGGTCCCGAATGTTCTATGGGGACTTTTCCCAAGGTGATCAACGCCGCTTGTCTCTCTTCTACCGTCTGTTTACTGATTACATCAGAAAGTAGCGTAGCCATCAGATCGCCGGAGATATTTAGCTTTTCCAACAAATCCAACCCGGCTACACGGACATTCTTTTCTTTATCCGTCAATGCGCGTTCTATGGCTTTGTCTTTACCTTCCCAATTCAAAGAAGCCAATGCCCGTAACGAAGCTTCTCTTACCTCCGCATTTTTGTCGGAATCCAACAGGCTGTAAAGCCTATCTCCCGAACTTGCGATTTCTAGTTTTCCCAGTGCGTTTACGGCAGAAAGGCGAATTTCAGACCCTTGGTTTTCAAGAAGTTTCAGGAATATTTCAGTGGAGGCTTTTCGGATTTCTTGAGGATCACGTTCTACCTTACCCCTATTACGACCATCTACCCGATCCAAAACAGATGGCTTGGACCAGGTACTAAGCGCCTGCATGGCTTCTACACGCATTGGAATCGGCGCACTTTCCCGCTGAACATATGCAATTAGATTTTGCATGGCCTCGGTCGTCCCTACTCGCAAGTTGGCGTTGATGGCTCTTCGGATAAGTGGCTCAGATGTGAAGCGGCTTTCAGTCAGCGTGTTACCCAAGGCGGGTAAAGCCTCCGGAATGGAAAAATCATCATTTATGGCTCTTGCCGCTTCCGCCACGATATATTCATCGCCATCTTGGAGAAATACCGAAATTTGCGGCGATTCCATTCTTCGAAGTGCCAAGACAGCGGCTATACGTACTGATTTGGAGGGATGGTCCGCCAAGGCGACCAAAGGCTCAACTTTCCCAATCCGCGCCAATGCCAAACTACCCGCATGCCGCAGATAAACGTCATTGTCATTATTCGACTCTATCAGGCTTATTATAGGCGCAATAGCGGGTTCGTAGGCAATCCGGCCCAATGCTTCGGCAGCGAAAAACTTAGCCCTGTCAAACCCATCATTTAGTAAGGGTATCAATGCATCTCCCGCATCAGCATATCTTACATCTCCTATCCATCGGGCAGCCTGGGCACGTATCTCTTCGTCACTGTCTTTTAAAAATGGCAGTAAAACCGATGCCTCAGAATTCTTTTGACGCGCCATCTGACTGATTCCCCAAATGGCGTGAATACGGGCAAACCGGTTTTCTTTTTGCTCCAATTGGGCTATAAATACTTCCTTGCCTTTATTTCCCTTCGCTACAAGGGCAAACTGGGATTTTCTTCTAATCCGCTGATCTTCATGGCCTAACAACCCAGACAATCTTTCCAACTTAAATGAACTGAAATCCTGTCCCATTAGCTCTGCAGTTTCCTTTCGGGCTGCCCAATTTACTCCTTCTTTGTCCTCAAGTTTCCATATCCTGCCACTGTCTTTCGTTCCCCAGCCATTAATCCAATCCGCAAAATACAAGGCACCATCTGGACCAAAATCCATACCGGTTGCCAGAATACCACCCATGATTTTCTTTGTTTCCCCCAATTCAAATCCAGCTCCCTTCGGATTCAGTTTGAAAGCGTGTATCCCTGACCTGGCGGAATTTCCGACAAATTCCGCAACAAAAAACGTGTTTTTCCAAGCTGGTCCCAATGCGGTTCCCGGGTTATATAGCATACCTGTAGGCCCATTGACATAATTGCTGATCGGGGGAATAAAATACGCAGCCTTGTCTTCCGACCTAGGCGTATGCATGTTTTCATCCATCCATACTTTATAGGTGTTGTTATCCGGATCCCTGTATTTGCCAAATTGCCAGTTGGTTCTCCAACCGGTATCCGAGCCATCCACAAGATAAACCAGGCGTTCACGCTCCCCCCTGTGGTCACCGTCATTATCAACGCTGATCAAATTGCCAAATTCGTCAAAAACAAACTCATGCGTATTACGGAGTCCCATGGCGAAAATCTCAAAATCGCTTCCATCGGGATTAGACCGGGCTATCACACCCCTATTCGGATATTTCCATTCTTTTCCGTCTGGACCCGTACCGTTGAATCCAATATCTCCAATACCCCAGTAGATCCGTCCATCAGGACCCATTTCCAAACCCGACATACCGTGACCACTAAAACCGATATGAATACCAAACCCTTGGGAAATGGAGGTTTTAGACTCCATCAAGCCATACTTCTCATTCTCTTTGATTCGCCACATGTCAGGGCCAACTCCCACGAAAAGGTCATCTCCGAACTTCATGACAGCACCGGCAACATCCGTTACTTCTTCATTAAAATCTTCTACTACCAATTGATTCTTATCCGCTACCCCATCACCATCTGTATCTTCCAACCGATATATGTTTTCCTTTTCAACCGTCATATCCCTCCAATCATGAGAGCCGTCTTCATTGACATCGGTTAGCCATTGGTTCTGATCACTGTTTTCCGGTGATAGAATTGTTCTAAGAAAGTGACGCTTTTCTTCAATGGATTGTAAACTTATTGACTCGATTTCCCAATCCTGGTGACCCCGAATGTCAAATTCAGAGTTTTTCTGCCGGTTTGTTCTGCTGTAGTATAACCTTCCCTTATCGTCAAAATCGATAGAAATCGGATCATAAACCAACGAGTCCGAAGCCCATAATTCAAGCGTCAATTTTTCATCGAGTTCGGGATTAACCAAACTTTCAATTGAAGTGGCAAGTGATCTGGCTTCCTCCGGATTCAACTGTTTGATTCGCAGGTCGTCCGGCGGTGAAGTGCATCCAAGAAAGATGCTTAATATTAAACAGGACTGAAATAGCGTTGAGTAAAAAAGGCAAGTAAGGTTGATAGATTTGATTATCATTTTGTCTTTGACATGTCAAGTCAATGCTTGACAGTACTGTTAATTTTAAAATAGGCACCAAATATAAGTAAAAGAATGTAATCGTAAAATGAAATTTTTTTAAACCCGCCCTTAGCTGGGTAGGGTACCTACAATTTCCTTTGATTGGTATTAATTCAATTTTGAGGATCCCTTAATCTTTTAACACAGTTGGCCAGCGACCTGTAGTTGTGATAGGCCGTTTTCCATATGTTGCCCTTTGAGCCATTTTTGTAGTTGGGTTGCACATCGATTCCTCCTGAGAACCATTCACCATGCTCATGGTCAATGAGGTTTTGGTCAATGTAGGCCCATTGCAGTTCGAATTTGGAAAAATAGTCCCTATCATCATCGGGATAGAGGTCTGCAAAAATCAATAGGGTATTCAGTCCTTCGGCCTGGGCCCACCAGTTTTTGGTATTTTTAACTACCCTGGGTTCTGATTCCCCCTTAAAATAATATCCACCGTCATAGAAACCACCCTTTTCATTGTCCCATCCGTGTTTTAGAGAATGGTCAACCATTTTTTTCGCAATTTCCCATGTTTTGGTATCATTTTCCAGCCCAAGAACTTCAGAAGCTTCCATCATCAAATAGGCGGTTTCTACATCGTGACCATAGGACACATGGTCAATGGGATGATGAATTTCAATTACGGATTCGGAGGAATCCCGAAAACTAACAGGCGTCCAATCCGGATATAAAAATAACTGCAAATATCCCTCCGGCTGAACGATGGTGTCGCGAATCAAGTAAAGGAGTTCTTCCAGCCGTTGCTTTACCAACGGATCTTTCCATACATGGTACAATTCACTAAACGCTTCCAACAGGTGAATGGAGCTGTTTTGGTCTTTGTACCCTGTGGTAGAAGTGGAAGGCGTATCCTTATCTCGTACCAAGGGAGTACCGTCAACAGCAAGATTTTGAAAATAACCTCCAAACTCCGGATCGTAACTGTTTGCTTCCAACCACATAAAGGCCTTTTTGGCCAATTCCAAAGCTTCTTCATTGCCGCTGGCTTCGTAATATGCGGCTAAGCCATAAATGCCAAAAGCATTTCCATAGGCAGTTTTTGATTCCGGATTGGAAGAAATGACATTACCCTCCTGATCCAGTAGGGTATGAAAGCCCCCATATTCGGAATCCCAAAACTTATCCCGAATAAACAAAAACCCATGATCTGCTCCTTCCCTGTAATGGGCAACTTCTGGATAATTTAAGGATGCTTTGGAAGTAGTCCACAAGTGCCGGGCTTGGGAAACAATCATCTTATTTTGATTTTCAGAAGGGGTGAAATCGTATTCAAACGCACTGATGTATCCCCCAAAAGTTTTGTCATAAGCAGCAGGATACCACTTGTTCAGCATTTCATGATGAATGGAATATTCCAACATTTCAGCATAGTTTTCACGGATATTTTCTATATTTTGGTAGTTGCATGAACCGAACAATACAAGAAGAAAGAGTGAGACTAGCCATTCTCTAAGCGCGCCTGAAGACATACTGCTTTTGGGTTTAAATATTAATTAAGATATAAATCTAATTGCCAACGATCAGTATTCCTAATGCCTTTTCCTTGCTTTCCACCACTTATACCAAACAATCCCAAAAATAGGCAATAACAAGACAGGCCAATAATCGGAAAACGGAAATGAACTGTCATCGATTGGCTCGTTTTGAGCCATAAGTGGAACTTGATGCAGAATTAGCATCAGGAAAATATAGGGGCAATTTTTCATAATTTGACAGGTAATACAAGAAACTATAAATTAGAAACTTGATGGCTGGCTTAACAAATAGCAAACTAACCATAATTCTTTAAAAAAATAAAAAATAGTTGACATGACAAGCATTTTTAGAAATTTTTAAAAGGTATCTCTGAATAATCCATAAAAAAGTGCTTTTTTTGCATTGCCAAAATGATAACTAATTCGGATTTTTACAGTTTAGACTCCGCAACTTTATCAGGCCTTCAAATTTAACATCAGGCACATATATTATTCTTCATTTGTCTATAACTTACCATTATGATTTTAGGAGTACTCAAAGAACCAACTTCCGAAAAACGGGTTTCTATGCATCCAGAGGCCATAAAAGCCCTCGTGGGAGCTGGAAATCAGGTTCTAATTGAAACAGGCGCTGGTCTGTCTGCCTTTCTGGCCGACGACTTATATGTTGAGGCTGGGGCTAAAATAGTGTCCCGAGCGGAGGCCATTTCCCAATCTGAAATGCTTTTTCAGATAAACCCCCTAAACCATGAAGACCGGACAGCGGCTGGAAACGGAAAGATTCTTATCGGCATTTATCAACCTTTGGTTGAGCGGGAACTGATGCAAGAAATTGCTTCTCAGGGACTCACTTTATTGAGCATGGATGCTATTCCCCGAATTACAAGGGCACAAGGCATGGATGTGCTTTCCAGCATGAGTACGGTTTCGGGCTACAAAGCAGTATTGTTGGCTGCGGCAAGCCTACCCCGCTTTTTCCCCATGCTGATGACAGCGGCCGGGACCATAGCACCTGCAAAGGTGCTGGTAATCGGTGCGGGTGTGGCAGGGCTTCAAGCCATCGCTACCGCAAAGAGACTTGGGGGGGTGGTAGAGGCGTTTGACACGCGTATTTCCGTAAAAGAACAAGTAGAAAGCTTAGGAGGCAAATTTGTGGATGTACCCGGTGCCGTGGAAGATAAATCGGCTGGGGGATATGCTGTAGAACAATCGGAAGAATACAAACAAAAGCAATCCGAAATGCTGGAGAAATCGATTGTAAAATCAGATGTGATCATCACAACCGCATTAATTCCCGGCAGAAAAGCACCCATTCTCATCACCAAAGAAATGTTGGTGAAAATGAAGCCTGGCGCGGTGGTGGTAGACTTGGCTTCTGTCAACGGTGGTAACTGCGAGGGTACCGTTGACAATGAAACCGTGACCGTGGAGGGAGTAACCATCATCGGAAGCTCAGCCTTGCCGGCAACCATGCCGGAAGACGCCACAAAAATGTACAGTAAGAATGTGCATAATTTATTAAAACTTCTATTGAACGGCGACAAGCTAAACCTCAACTTTGAAGATGCGATAATCCAAGGAACCTGCATCACCCACGGGGGAGAAATTGTCTATGCGCCCTTAAAAAAATAATCATGGAACAAATACTACAATATATTTCAGTCAACCAAGAAGAATTCTATGTGATTATTCTTGCAATTTTCGTTGGCGTGGAGGTGATTTCAAAAGTACCCACGGTACTTCATACCCCGCTAATGTCCGGGTCAAATGCGCTATCGGGAGTGGTTATCGTCGGTTCCATTTTGGTGCTTGGCAAGACAGCCCCTGAAAATTACCTGGCATTGGGACTTGGCTTTTTGGCAGTACTTCTCGCAACGCTTAATGTTGTGGGAGGCTTTGCTGTCACCAACCGGATGTTGGAAATGTTTAAGAAAAAACCTGCTAAAAAATAACCCACATGATTTATCAAATTATAGATATTTGCTATTTAATAGCGGTAGTTCTTTTTATTCTGGGTATCAAACTCATGAGTCATCCTGACTCAGCCAGAAAAGGAAATTCAATTGCATTGGCAGGCATGCTTCTGGCCATCGCAGCGACCTTTCTTTCCCCAGGATTGAATAACATCCTTTACATCCTTATTGCCATGGCAATTGGAACTGGTGGTGGACTTTATTATGCCAAATCGGTAAAAATGACGGCGATGCCCCAATTGGTTTCCTTTTTCAATGGAATGGGTGGCGCGTCAGCTGCATTGATCGGTCTTGTAGAATATGGAGATCTTCCTGTCAACGAAGTAGGTAAAGGTGCCGTTTTAATGGCCAGTTTAATTATAGGATCCATTTCTTTTTCCGGCTCCCTGATCGCCATGGGCAAGTTGGAAGGCGTCATCAAGGATATCCGGATTAATAAAATCCTGGCTTTTGTTTTGTTGGCGGTAGCCATTGCAATTTCGGTGTTTGTTCTCCAATCGGGTCAACCTCAGCCTGTCTTGGTTTATGTCATTGTTCTAATTTCCCTAATTTATGGGTTGGCTTTTGTCTATCCTATTGGTGGTGCTGATATGCCGGTGGTCATTTCCTTGCTTAATGCACTTACGGGTGTTACCGCAGCAACTACAGGTTTATTGTACAACAACAAGGTAATGCTAATGGGTGGTATATTGGTAGGTTCTGCGGGATTGTTGTTGACGCTGTTGATGGCAAAAGCCATGAACAGATCCGTAGCCAACATCCTCTTCACTTCTTTTGGTGGATCTGCCGGTGCGGCTGTAGGTGGAGATAACGGTGATCAGGTTGCCAAAGAAATCAACTTATACGATTCGTCCATCCTTCTCTCCTATGCCAAGCGCGTGGTGGTAGTTCCCGGTTACGGACTGGCAGTAGCGCAGGCCCAGCATGCCGTGCATGACCTTGAAAAAGCCTTGGAAGAAAAAGGTGTAGAGGTTTTATATGGCATACATCCGGTGGCTGGACGCATGCCCGGACATATGAATGTTCTTTTGGCTGAATCTGACGTTTCCTATGAAAAGTTGATTGAAATGGACGATATCAATGATAAATTCCCCAACACGGATGTTGTTATGGTCATTGGGGCCAATGACGTGGTAAACCCGGCTGCCCACGACGACCCCTCAAGCCCCATCTATGGAATGCCTATTCTGGAAGTAAATAGGGCAACGAATGTCATTGTGATCAAGCGGGGAATGGCCTCAGGATATGCCGGCATTGAAAAT
>JBBQXZ010000120.1:0-13284 GCA_038209145.1 Cytophagales bacterium
CGAAAGGTGTATGCCATGGTGTCAAATATTGATGATAATGTAGGTAAGCTGATGGAAAGGCTGGAGGAGCTAGAAATTGCGGATAATACAGTGATTATTTTTATGACCGATAACGGACCTCAGCAGCGTCGCTACAATGCCGCCATGCGGGGGTTGAAAGGAACTGTTTACCGCGGTGGAGTACGGGTTCCCTTCTTTATGAAGCTGCCCGGCGGTAACCAAGGCGGGTTGGATATCGATCAGACACTGGCCCATATCGACGTACTGCCTACTTTGGCAGAAATCTGCCAGGCAAAGGTGCCTACTGACCGCATCATCGATGGACAGAGTTTTTGGCCTTTGGTCCAAGGACAAACCAAAGAAGTGTTTGATACCCGTCCCCTGTTTTTTTATTGGACACGAAAATTTCCGGAACGGTACACCAATATTGCTTTGCAAAAAGGAGACTATAAGCTGATGGGCAATACAGGGTTTGACGCTGAGGCGGGCGAATTTGAGCTTTTTGACCTGGGCAACGACGAATTTGAGCAAAAGAACATCGCAAAGGATCAACCCGAGGTAGCCGATAAGTTAAAGGAGGAATTGGATGTAATGCTACTTGAACTTACAGCGTCCCCAAACTTGCGTAATGATCAGCGAGCCATTATTGGCAGCTCGGAGGAAAACCCGGTCATACTAAATCGGAACGATGCAGGCGGTGAGCGGGGGATTTGGACCCAAGACGATGTTTTTGGACTTTGGAAAGTTAATATTCTGCCTGGGACTTATACGATCCGGTTTAAGTTTATCAAACCTCTGGAAAGCGAAGGCACCATGGTGTTGGAAACAAACGGCGCTGTCTGGCAGCGGAAAAATTCCCAGGTAGAAACAGATATGCTTGTTTGGGAAGATGTACATTTACCCGCTTCCGAAAGCGATTTGATCCCGTACTACATGGGGGGTGGAAACCGATATTTCCCTTTATGGGTATCTATAGTGCGAAAGGATATCGATGGAATGCCTTGATTTTTGATATTCTACAAAATTAAATACTTCCGGATAATGAAGTTATGGCAAAACATTTGATGTTTTCTAATTAAGCTGTAATTTTAACCTAAACCAAAAAAACCACACATGAAAAAAATCACCAATTTTCTTATCATCTCACTGTTCATCGTTGTTGGAGCAATGGTGTCCGGCTGTGGAGAACAAAGTGAAAAAGAAGAAATAACCCCGTATTTTACCGCGGATGACGATCAGGGAGGTTTGAATCTGGCTCCGGGAATGAAGGCTTATGTCATCGCCGAAGATCTGGGAAGAGGCAGGCACGTGGCCGTCAATGATAACGGGGATATTTATATGAATTTGCGGGAGCCGAATGACAAAGGTGGAATCGTGGCCCTCAGAGACACCAACGGGGATGGCAGAGCTGATGAAATCGAATATTTCGGCGATTTTGGGGGTACGGGAATGGCTTTTTATAAAGGGAATTTGTATGCCTCAAACGACAGTGCGATTTTTAGGTTTACTATTTCCCAAGGCAACCTTGTACCGGACAACGCCGCTGCGCCGGATACCATCGTATCTGGCCTTCCCCAGCAGACTTCCCATGCCGCCAAATCATTTACCTTTGATGAGCAGGGGAATTTGTATGTCAATATAGGGGCACCTTCCAATGCGTGCCAGGAACAGGACAGAACAAAGGGCTCTCCTGCCATGGATCCCTGTCCACTTTTGGAGCGACAAGGTGGCGTATGGCGATTTGATGCCGAAACCGTTGGGCAGACGCAAGTGGAACATGGGCATAAGTACGCAACAGGTATCCGCAATGCGGTGGCATTGGGATACAATCCCACAGACAAACATGTCTATGCGGTACAACATGGTAGGGATATGTTGAACGGTCTTTTTCCGGAAATGTACGATGAAGCGGCCTCTGCGGCACTTCCCGCTGAGGAGATGTTCCGCCTGACTGATGGAGCAAACTTTGGCTGGCCCTATTGTTATTTTGATCCGGCCAAAAATAAGCGGGTAATGTCTCCGGAATATGGTGGAGACGGAGAAAATGTCGGTCGCTGCGAAGGGACGGATCAACCCGTAATGGCTTTTCCTGCCCATTGGGCACCCAACGACATCTTGTTTTATACCGGAGACCAATTTCCCGTCAGCTACAAAGGAAGTGCTTTGGTGGCCTTTCACGGATCCTGGAACAGGGCACCATTGGAGCAAAAAGGTTATTTTGTCGCCTTCGTACCGTTTGAGAACGGTAGTCCTGCCGCTGACTATGAGACCCTAGCTGAGGGATTTGCAGGTGTGGATATAATTGAAGCCCCAAGCGATGCACTACACCGCCCTACCGGAATTGCCCAGGCACCGGATGGAACAGTCATTATTTCCGATTCGGTATCCGGCAAGCTTTGGCGGGTGTTTTATCAGGAGGACAAAACAGTGGCTTCTAATTAGCCTAATGGCCTAACCAACTCGGTTAGGCCATATTTTTAGTTTTGTGGGTTATTTCTAATCCGAATTTATTCTTTTTCATAATGAATTAAATTCAGCTATTTTATTTGATCAAAGTCTCGATCAGCAGTGATCAAAGGAAGATCGTGATAAATAACTGATGCTATCTGGCAATTTAACCCTGTATTTTCTTCTTATCCGAATAACCTTCTGATGTACTTTATCATGAATTTGGTTCCTATATAAAAAAATTATTTTTTAACAGTGGAAGCAAATGAAGTACTTTCAATTCATTGATAAAGACGCTACTGGGTGTAGAATTTCCCCTAAAATCCAAAATGAAACCCATTCTAGGTATTTTTAATGCCGGGTCTTGACAAAATTAAAAGTCATTCTATTTAATGGGTTCGTGTTCCATTCCAAATAGCTTTTTGATTCGGCTCCATTTCTAGCTTCAAGAAAAGGGGTGCTTAAAAACTCTTTCCCAAACTGATCCCGGCAAAAATTGGGCTGAAAATTAGTGATTCCTTCTGAATTTATAGGAAGCCGGAATACCGGAGTATAGGCAACCCTAAAAAAGTATCCACCGGCTGGTTTCTGATACCTGTATCCCAATCTTAGGGGTATTAACGAATTAAAAACTATTTTATCTCTATATGCTAATATGTCGGGGTTTCTTCTAGGAATTGGTCCTAAGAAAGAGGTAACTCCTAGACCAATTTCCAAGTGATAATTTGATTTGCCTAAGAAGGCGGAAACCTCCAATGGAAGGGAAGGAAGCCAATACGTTGAACTCGATGGATTGTAAAATCTTGCTGGTAAATAAAAGTGCCACATTGAAAAACCTGCATTGTCAGAAAGCTTGTGTTGTCCTTTTTGATGAAATATACGGCCATAACTTGCGGCATACCTTAATGCATCGCCTCCTACCTCGACAAAAACCGTGTTTTTCGCCGTAAATACCTCGGTTTGGCTTTGTGCGTAGCCTTCAAAATACAGCGTAAATGAGAGAAAAAAAGTCCCGAGTATCGCTGATATGAATTTAGATAGTATCTTAAGAGGGTTTAATTGTTGAAATGAATTCAAAGTGTTTATTATCCCTTAAAATCCGCAGTACTTTCCCGTAATCAGTTAATTAACAATCTAAGGAAAAACCTTTCGGATTTCATACTTCGCATTTAGCAAGTAGCTGAGGCAAAAAAACTCTAGAAGGTTTGTGGGTTTTATATAATTATTTATTACTACTTGTTTTCTCGATTAAACCCTTTTCTTTGGCCAAACGCTAAAAAATTGATCGTATCAAAATTGGATGACAAGCATCTTTAATTGCATATTCGTTTCATAGAATAGTCTTTTAAAGAGTTAATTATATATTGCTAACTTAAAACTTATTAATCAAAATAACAATAATATCTCCTAATTATTTAATTTATAAAAAAATTGTGAGCGTATTTAAATTATTTTTCGAAGTTTAATCAATAAGTACGATAGATTGGCCACCCATACTTATCCCAGCAATGATCGGGTAGTGAATATTAATATTCGTTCCCTTTGAATAAAGTCTCCGGATCAGAATTAGAAATTCCTGTTATATGTTCGTCCCAGTTGTAAAATACGATGAGCCGGAGTTTTCAAAATTTGATATTCCTAAAAAATTATTTCAACCTGCCGTTGTTTTTCAGGATGCTGACTATTTCTTCTTCCGGCATTTTAACGATTTTGGCAATCCTGGACATTTCAAAACCTTCCTCAAAAAGGTTAAAAACAACTTCGGTTATTCCCTCTATTTTCCCTTCAAGTTTTCCTTTCTGTATACCAATCAGTTCTCCTTCTTTTTTCCCTTTTTCGATAAGCATGGTATAAGTTGTCATAATATTTTCTCTAATGGGTTCGGGGATTGATTTAATAACTTCGCCCAATTGGGCCTCTTTAATTTCTGATACACGTAAAGAATATACAACAATCATCTCAAAAAAGTTCAAGTTTTCCCCCTCTATCCGGAACAGGCGGAAAATGCGTTCGAAGTCTTCCTGGAGTTTTGCGGGGTTAATGCGCCACTGCTGGGCCAGTATGGCTGCAGTCATCATACTGCTGCGCATTTCCAGAAGCTGGTCTTTGCCAATGGTCTTGAGATCGATGAAGATATGTCTGAGTATGGGTAAATAGTCGTTTATTACTTTGGGGTGGTTTTTATAAAAGTCTGAGAGATTTCCTACCTTCCACTTCTTCTTGCCTTGGTAATAGATCACCGGAATGATGGGTTTGGGTTCTTTTTTTTCAGATAGACACTTAGCCCAATGTGCAAACATATAATGCCCTACCTGAAAAAGGACATTTCTGTCCGGAGAAGATTTGTGTTCGAAGAGTAGGACGACATCGGTTTTGACAGCCGTGTCGGCCTTGAGTGATACTTCAAATACGAGGTCGGAAAAGTGCTCCTGTAGGGTCTCGTTGATGTAGGATTCTTTTGAGACAGATAAGGTTTCAAAATCAAAATGTTGGACTAAGTTTTCAGGTAAAAACCGCTCAAAGAAAGCCACGGCTCTTTCCGGATCGGAGAAGGACTCCCTGACAAAAATATCGTGGATGTTATGGGACCGTTTAGCCATATCACAACTTATGGAAAAATCGGGAAATGTGCAATAGCAGTTGTAAAAGGATTTTTATCTGTCCGTTGCGGCTGTAAATAACAACGAGCGGAATTTTTGATTTCAGATTTTTGAATGTTTATTCATGATTGTATGGATATTGAAGTCCCTTTGAGTTGACTAACATTTCCTAAGACGTTAGTGATAGATCCCCCTTCCGATATGTTGCCACTTCATCTTTAGATTATCATTTTTCCCAGCATATAACCTAACAAGATGATTGAAAATATTTCCATTGTATTTCCATCCACTACAGCATCTCCGCTTCGAAACTGCCCCACCCCAACCCTCCCCTGAAATGGAGGGCGAACCATACCGGAAGGCGAGATAATGGCCCTTTCTAAAAAGGTTTATCTAGATCACCCATATCCTGATACAATTCCCTCTCGGGATCTTCTCTTCTCTTCGATTTCTATCTTCCCCTAATATCCCCTAGTATCCAATTTCAATAAATATCAGTATTCCCCGGGGTCTCGGCAAATCTCCGCATTCAACTATACCCCGCGACCACTTCGTTCTCCAGGGTCTCCACTACACTCCGATTTCAACTGTATTTCCGCCGCCAGGCCATTCCCTATAACCACTTCGTTCCCCGCAGTCTCAGCTACGCTCCGATTTCAGCCCTAGTCTGTATATCTACTATATTTCCCTTGCATATCAATCCCTAATGGCTAATACAATTTCAACTTATTCTTTTCATTTTGGTTATTTGATTGTTATTTGCATCAGCAACAATATTATTCAAAAGCATTCCATGAAAATTGTCACTTCGCCCTTCAATATTCCTATCTCTTTCAAGTCTCCTTTCATACTAATTTTTTTATGCTTCTTTGTTGTCTTGTTGACGACTGCCTGCAAAGAGGAACCTCGCATTGAGTCGGTTGACTTTACACAAGTTGCGTTTGCTGATTTTGTGGAGCCTGTTTTCCCCTATATCACGACCTCCATGGATGCGCGCAACCTGGGTGCCGGGTTTCCGACGGACAATATTTCCGCCAGGGTTATCGCCATGCAGTTGGGGGATAGTGCCTATGCCTGTTTTGATCCGGACATGCTGCGTTGGTCGGTGGCCTGGACAGGTGATTTCTTGCCGATGGTCACCATGGCGCAAATTTCATACAAGGATTTTTATGACAAAAGCAACAAAATACCCCGCATAGGAGGAAAGCCCCATTTTGCCACCGGACAGTATCCGGGATGGACTGTAGAGGAGCCGCCTAGCTTTACAGATCCCCGACCGGCCAATCCCTATCCAAACGCACCTTCCTGGGGACCTCTAGATGCTGAACAGGTAAGGTGGGAAGGCCATTATTTGGTTGATGAAGCCTTGGTACTATCCTATACGGTAAAAGACGTTTCAGTCCTGGAAAAGCCGGGTGTTGTACAGCAGGATGGGCTTACGTTGTTTACAAGAAATTTAAGCCTTTCCCCTTCCCAATCCAATCTTTTTCTAGCGTTAGCGGAAGTGACGGACGGAGTTTCCATGGAAATCAACGGTAACATGGCATTTCTTTATCATGGAGCTGATGGAGAGTTGGTCACTGCGGTTTCCTTAGCGGGAGAGTCCGATGGAAGTGAAATTCAAATCAAGGATAACCGCTATATTTTCCTTTCGATTCCTGCAGCTGACAAATCCCGAAATATCGCCGTTGGGGTGTGGCACGGCACAGCAGGGCAGCAGCATAAATTTGAAGCGCTTACAGGCCAAGTTGATGCCTCCTTCCCGGAAGTTAAGGGGGGAAGCCTCTCCCGCTGGAAGGAAAAAGTCCTGACCAAAGGTCAAATTGCGCCAGATACGGCGTTGTTTGTCACGGATAAATTAACCCTCCCGGTTCCCAATCCATGGCACCGCAATGTACGGGTGGTGGATATGGCTTTCATAGACAAGAAAAAGGCGGCGGTAGTCACCTTCGAAGGGGATGTATGGATACTGGATGGGATCAGCGACAAGTTGGACAAGCTTTCTTGGAAGCGGTTTGCATCCGGATTTTATGAGCCTCAGTCCATTGCTGTTGTAGGGGGTGAAATTTATGTCTATGGAAAAGAAGGTATTGTCCGTCTTCATGACCTGAACGGTGATGGGGAAGCGGATTTTTACGAGAATTTCTCCAACCTGATGGCGCAGTCTATAGAGACCAGGGAATGGGCCAGCGATATGGTGATTGATCCTGCAGGCGGGTTTTACGTGGCCAAATTCGGCTCCCTCGATATGGGACCTGAAACATCTTCACCCAAAGCCATTATGGGTTTTCGTGCCGGATCCCAGCACGGTGGGGCCGTGCACAAAGTTTCTGCTGACGGACGTTCTATGTCGCAGGTTGCTTCGGGATTTAGAGGGCCCTATTTGGGAATAGATCCCCAAACAGGAATGTTGACAGGTTCTGATCAGCAGGGACATTATATGCCTTCCACGCCGATCATGGTTATCAAACAGGGCGATTACTATGGTGTGCCTGCTACTGCCCACCGGGTAGAAATTCCTGAAATTACCCCACCCTTGCTGTGGATTCCCCATGCTGAGGACCGATCCGGTGTCAGTCAAGTTTGGGTACATAGTGATAAAATGGGTCCGCTTAACGACAAGCTGGTTCACCTTTCTTATGGAAGACCGGGGTTGTTTCAAGTGTTGATAGATGATACAGGCAAGGCCCTTCAAGGAGCTGTTTCCGTTATAGCTGCGGATTTTCCTGCCCCTACCATGAAGGCTGAAATGAATCCGGGAGACGGGTTGATGTATATCACGGGGTTTTCCCTTTGGGGACATAATTCCAACACCCTGAGTGCCATGTTGCGATTACGGTATACCGGAATGGAAAGCCATTTACCCGAAAAATTTCAAGCCAGAAATGGGGGAATAATGATCCGTTTTGGTACCGAACTTCAAGAAGAGGCAGCATTAAATCCGGTCAATTATACGGTCAAACGATGGAATTATTTGCGTACTGAAAAATACGGTTCGGGACATTTTAAGCTGGACGGAGAAAGTGGGGAAGAGCAGCTCCCTATTTTGGATGTACAGCTTTCGGAGGATAAGAAAGCCATATTCTTGGTTATTCCAAACATGACGGAAGTCCAGCAAATGGAAGTGGGATATGCCATTTCCAGCGCTACCGGAATGGATATAAAAGACAAACTATGGCTTACTGTCAACGACATTGTTGCACCCAATCTCCTTTTGGAGGGATTTAATGAGTTGGACTTTGACAAGCTACTAGCTTCCACCGATATTTCCAAAGTTTCCGGCCTGGTAGAAGAAAAACCCACTTTGGAGCATGGCAAAGACCTCTATACCAAAATGAACTGCATTGCCTGTCATGCTATAGATGGGAACAACGATGGGAAGATCGGTCCTGGGATGCAGGGAATATTCGGTTCACAACGCGAATTTAAGGATGGGACATCCACTGTCACCGATGAATCCTACCTGAAAGAATCCATTTTGGCACCCAGTGAAAAAATAGTGGACGGATTTGACGAAGGCATGCCGTCCTTTTTGGGGGTGCTCTCTGAAAATGATATTCAATCCCTAGTGATGTATATTCGGGCTTTATAGACTAGCCTCTGAACTATTCGGCATCCTAGTCCACTCGCTTACCTTGCTCATCCCAACCTGTTGGGCAAAATGTGGCCGTTTTGGAGGGTTGGTATTTTACTGCTGCCAGTTCTGGAGTTTCAAGTTTTATGTACCCCTTATACCGAGATTCCAAGGCAAAATCCAATATGCCACTTGTCAAAAGGGAGCGTTCTACCGGATAGGGTGGAATTCTTGTCTCGAATAGCTGTTCAATATTTTTGACGAGACAGCCAAAATGGTGGTGAGGTTTTCCGGGCTGCAGGCGCATTAAGGTTGCGTACGGTTGATCCTGATTTTCTACATCTACTGCAACGGTAAAATCCTCAACCAGCCCCGTCATAAGAAAAGCCGCTGCCAACAGGCCATCGGCATATGCTATCACAAACACGGTTGGAGTAGGAACTAAGGATTTGATGTCGCCCGCTTTTTTTGTTAGGCTGTTTGAAATAGCTTCTTCAAATAAGCGGGATACCCAGGTATTGTTTGCCAAAAAGTCCCAACAGGCCTCATTTTCCAGGCATTGAACAGACCGCACACCTGTTTCTCCGCCCCTTCTGCGTTCCACAACGGCTTGCAGGGCTTCCAACACATGAAAGCCATAAATATCCAAACCACTGTATGAAATAGCAACGGCATGGGTTTGCCTGATACCATAAGGTGTATCGATTGCCGGAATTCGCCAAGCTACTGGAACAGATGAACCCGCCAACATGGGGAAATTTAGTTCTTCGGAAATAGTTACCATCCGCTTGGCCTGCCTCCAACTCCAGGAGAGATGTTTGTCATTAAATACCGGTACTGATTTTCCGGTTTCCCGAAACACATCCGTGATTTTCAAAAACATCTCAAATCGGGGGTAGAGTTTTTGTTCTTTGTCATTCATCGGGTATTCGCCATGCTCTCCGATTAGGAGTACGCCGTCAACTTCCAGGCTATCTCCACCAAGAGTAAGTGCTTCTGAGACAGTTCTGTAGATAGGCACATTGTATTTTGAAGCCATATCTATACTCATATCATCACCAGGAACTTGCTCGGTAAACATGGAAACAATTTTTGATCGGGGGTAAGGTGGGTTTTGATCCTGATTATACCCTTCCAGGTATTTGCCCACGATAACATCCGCATGCGAATTGGGACGGTACTCCGTTAAAATAGCCGCAATTCGCTTGGTATTTTGAGGATGGTAGGATGGTTTTACAAACGTTTTTGCTAATGTGGCAGTTGTCGGAAAAGTGGTCAAAGATGCCGCTACAGGGGCTATGCCAATATATTTCAAGAGATCTCTTCTTTTCATGGGGGTATGTTTATAATGGAGGTACATCAATTTAAACGGATAGGAGGTGTATTTCAAATTACCTATAATTCTCGTTTATTGGCAAATTGGGGAATAAGAGATAACAAATTAGTAAATTTACTTGGTAAAACATGTATGTAATGGCAAAAATAATTACTTTTAATATTGGCTATTAAAAGTAATTATTTTCCGGTAAAACATTGATTCAATATGATAAATAAATCCTCGTTTTCTATCGCAGTAAAGTTTGTTATGGTAACGCTTGTGATAGGGCAGGGGCTACTTGCCCGTCAGAGTCCTATTATCGGAGTGGGCGGGATAGCTCATGAATCAAATTCATTTAGTCTCCAGAAAACGGAATTTGATGATTTTGGGGTGGATTTAGAGGAGCCGTTTGCGGATCGTAAAGCCCGCTTCTTTTCCCTGGAAAATGCCAAAACCGTCAGTTCTGGCTATATATTAGGAGCAAAAGCCCAAGGACTTGAACTATATCCCGCACTTTTGGCCAGTGCCCGGCCAGATGGTCCTGTTACAGATGTCGCATTTGACAGGTTGGTAGCCGCAATGATTGATCAACTGAAATCAGGTCCAGATCTTCAGGGAATTTTACTAAACTTACATGGTGCGATGGTTGTGGAATCCTATTTTAGCGGGGATGAGGAAATAGTTAGAAGGGTTCGGGAAGCCTTTGGACCGGATATGCCGATTGTGGTTAACTTGGATTTTCACGCCAATATTACACCAGGGTTGGTGGAGCTTTCGGATGTGGTTATTGTTTACAAAGAAAATCCCCATGTTGACACCTATGACCGGGGAATACAGGCGGTAGATATCATGGCAAAGATCGTTCGGGGCGAAGTTAATCCCACCCAATTTTTGGTCAAGCCACCCATGGTTTATAATATTGTTTTTCAACATACTTTTTCAGAACCGTTGTTGCCTATTACTACTGCCAGCAAGGAATTGGAACAACAATCCAATATATTGGCAGTCAGTGTAGTTGGGGGTTATCAATATGCCGATGTCCCATGGATGGGGCCATCTGTAGTGGTAGTTACAGATGACGATCCAGACTTGGCAGAGAAGGAGGCAAACAGGCTTTCAGCTATGCTCTGGGATTCCCGGGAAAAAACAAGATTGAGTTTGCCTGACCCTGCCCAGGCCGTTCAACAGGCCATGGAGTATGAGGGAAGGCCGGTGGTATTGATTGACCAGGGCGATAACATAGGAGGTGGCTCAACGGGAGACAGTACCTTTCTTTTGGAGGAATTGATGAAACAGGGAGCCGAGGGTTTTGTAGTTGTTATTTGTGACGAGGAAGGGTATCAGTTGGCCGAAAAAACAGGCGTTGGAAACGATTTTTCATTTAATGTAGGGGGAAAAACGGATAACCAACACGGGAAGCCCGTACCGATAAAGGGGCATGTGCGATCCCTTCATTTGGGAAAATACCTGGAAACTGAAGTTCGGCATGGGGGCGGTAGGTACTGGAATATGGGAAAGACAGCGGTGATACAACTCGATGGATCCACGTTGGATGAACCAAATTTGGTCTTACTTACCACCCATCCTTCCAGCCCAAACAGTGCCCATCAGCTCATCTCCAACGGGGTGTATGTGGAGCGGCAAAAAATCATTGTCGTAAAAGGAGCTATAGCTCCAAAAGCCGCCTATGAACCAATCGCTTCTAAGATGATCTCGGTAGACAGTCCTGGTGCTACAGCAGTTAACCCGGTTTATTTTGACTTTAAGCAGGTAAGAGCGGGTTTGTTTGGCATGGGAAAATAGGTCATGAAATTTGTTTTAAAACGGGTTTTTCCGGAATGTTTTCGGAGTGGGACTTACGCCAAAAATTTGCCAAAAAGGAACCCGATATATCCATCCAGGTACCAAAAATTGCCGGGAAAAGACCCATAGTTGCGGCTTTGCCCAATTCTGAGGCAATGCCTACTGCCATTCCTCCGTTTTGCATTCCCACTTCAATGGCAATGGTCCGGCAGTCAATTTTATTCATGCCAAAAAGCTTACAACTCCAATAGCCCAATATAAAACCCAGTGCGTTATGCAGAATGGCTCCCAGCAACAAGGCAACGCCTAGCGTCAGGAGATTGTCCCTACCTACTGCAATGATAATGGCTATGATCAGGACATTCGCACCCATTGCAACAATTGGCATACCATTTTGAATCCATGTTGCCCTGTTTCTGAAAAACCGGTTGAAAACAATTCCCAAAATTACAGGTATAAAAAGCATCTTTACAATTCCTACCATCATGGTCATATAGTCCAACGTAATGTATTGACCCGCCAAATACTTCATTAATAGCGGGGTAACAAATGGGGCTAAAAGGGTGGTAAATGAGGTCAATGTGATGGATAAGGGTAAATTTCCTTTCGCTAGGTACGTGATGATGTTTGAAGAAACTCCACTTGGAGAAGTTCCAATTAGAATGACACCTGCGGCAATCTCAGGGGGGAAACGAAAACTATATGCCAAACCAAGTGCTAAAATAGGCATTATTGTAAATTGGCACGCCAAACCAATGAGTACACCCTTGGGCATGCGGAGTATACCATAGAAATCCTTGATTCCCATGGTCGTTCCCATACCAAACATGATCAATTGAATCAACGGGACAATCCAATCCTCCGTAGAAAAGCCTAAGAAATGGGTGATGTGCTGCGGAAACATCAATGCTATACCGACAGCAGCCAAAACCCAAGCCGTAAAAGAAAATCCCAGGATTGAGGGAGAAAACTGGACGATAATTAGAAACCCGATTATTCCCAGCAAAGCGGCTCCCTTTGCGATGGGGTATGCGTGGAAATAGGTCAATAATAGAGCCGATAGTCCCATAGCTATTGAAAAACCCGAAAGTAAGACTGCCCAATTTCTTTTTTTCACCATGTCGGAAAGCTATTGAATTTTATCACCTTAATCAAGTGAAAACAAACCAAAAGCTTATTATCCTGAGTCCGATTTTTACTTACCTAACAGCCCTACAGGTTAAACAATAATAACCACGGGTGCAGGCCCGAGACAAGTAAATGAAAGGGGCTTTATTTTGGCGAATTTTTTGCCATTTCCAGCAACAATGATGACAAAATCCAACTAATTCTCTTTCCTCAATAGTTTGCGGAATATAATCTAAATCAGGTTATTAGGTTGGATAACGAAATTCAAGTCACAAATCAATTTTATGCCTTTTGATCTCTATGATTGAAAAATGACGGGTGTTTCGTTGAAATCGGTTTTATTCTTTAATGCCGCTGATGGAATTCAACAATATTACTGTTAGTATTTTCTTATGTTCGCAAATTTTCTTATT
>JBBQXZ010000121.1:0-13021 GCA_038209145.1 Cytophagales bacterium
TGAAAAGGACCGTTTTTTTGCTCCCTATTTCGGTGAGGATCTGTTAATTACCAGTATGGTTGAAGACCCCATTGGTAATATTTTTTATATTGGAAATAACGAAGCAGGAGTTCTTGAAAAAAAAATCAATGGCGACTATCAAAAAAACACCGCTATTTTCAACAAAATTCTCCCATACCTAAACGATGACCTGCAAAACATTTCTTTGTTGGGAGCCAATGAAGTTTTGTTTGCGGCTAAGGAAGGGTTTATTTGGTATAAATTGGGAAGCAACACCTTGCCAACTTTCAGCTACCCGACTTTGATCCGCGCTGTGTATATGACGGGTACAACTGATACCTTGGTTACAATGAGTACCTCTGCCAGCAGTAGGTCTGCTCCGGATAACTCTTTAAAGGTATCTTACAATCAGGCAAATTTCCGGTTTGAGTACACCAATGCCGTCCCCAATCAGGAAAATAACACCCTATTTCAAGTTTGGCTGGAAGGCTTGGATGAAGGATATGGAGAATGGACAAGTAGCCGAGTTAAGGAATACACCAACCTGAGGGAAGGAGATTATCACTTTCATGTCCGAAGCAAAAACATCTATGGACAGGTTGGTTTTGAGGATTCTTTTTCCTTTGAGGTCAGTCCTCCTTGGTATCGCTCACGGTTGGCATATTTAGCTTACCTAAAGTTGGGTCATGCCAGTGGCGGATTGGGATATGAGTGGATAGAAAAAAGCTACCAAAAAAAAACCGCCCGGTTCAAAGCGGTCCAACAAAAAGTACTTGAAAAAAAAGAAACCGCCCTGAAAAGCTCCCATGAGGAGATAGAAAAGCTAAAGTTTGAAAAACTGCAAGTAGAAATAAAGGGGAAAAACAAAGAATTAGCTTCTGCCACTATGCACCTAATCAATAAAAACAGCTTCATCGACCATGTAAAACTCCACCTCAACGCCATCGTAAAGAAGAGTAAAAACAACGAGGTAAAGAGTGAATTGCAAAAAGTAGTGGTCAGCATAGACAGAAATATTGCCGATGACAAGGAATGGGAACAGTTTGAAATCCATTTTGATCAAGTCCATGGAGACTTTATTCAACGGTTCAAAAAATTGCACCAAAGCCTCAGTCCGCAGGAAATAAAACTAAGTGCCTACCTTCGGATGAATCTTTCATCAAAAGAGATTGCATCTCTAATGAATATCTCCACGCGAGGGGTGGAAATAGCAAGATACCGGCTGCGAAAGAAGCTTGAAATGGAACGCGCTGACAATCTTCAGGAATATATTTTGAAGTTTTGAATTGCAGTAATAAGAGATGGTGGGATTTGAATTAAGTAAATTTATTTCTATCCAAGTGATTTAAACTAAGATGATTTTTATTAAATTTAAATTTCAATCTTAGCTATGGCGGCAAAGCAAGGTAACCTTCAATCCAAACAATCTTAAATTTCTTGATCCTATGTTAAACATTAACATTAAAAATAAGCTAGTTATAGTTTTTGGGTTGTTGATGTTATCTCATCACTTGGAAGCGCAAGAAAATCAAGCTGATTTTAGTCTCCCCGGAGTAGGAAATGTAAAACCTTTTACTTTAAGTGAAGCCAAAGGAAAGTATGTTGCGTTACATTTTTTATTGAAAACGGAATGTCCGTATTGTATTCGGCATACCAATGACTACATGGAAAAATCTTCCACGCTACCACAAGTTATTCAA
Organism: Cytophagales bacterium; assembly: GCA_038209145.1. GTDB lineage: Bacteria > Bacteroidota > Bacteroidia > Cytophagales > Cyclobacteriaceae > Lunatibacter. The sequence continues at coordinate 1,701 of JBBQXZ010000121.1, forward strand.
GTATTTATAAAACCAGATAGTGAGGCAGAAATCGTGGCTTGGGCTGAAAACCTTGATGGAGTCGACTTTCCAATTTTTCTTGACAAAGACGCTCAATTGGCTAAGCGTATGAAAATACCAAATGGCTATTCCTTTCACAACCAACTTGTTCATTTTCCGGCCTTGATACTCCTGGATCCTAATGGAAGAGAAGTCTACAGGTACATTGGTAAGAATAACAAAGATCGACTCCCCTTTGAAAAATTAAAGGATGTCATTGATAAAATAGAGGGGAAATGAAATCTTTAAAAAAGGAATAATCCACAGATTTTCCTACTACAAAGACTTCAAGCTTGTTCAAAAAAAATCCCATACTTCAAGTAATGGATTTTCCTTGTAATCTGAGTTCGATTATTACTTATCCAACAGCCCTAAAGGGACTCAACAAAAATAACCACGGGTGCAAGCCCGTGGAAGGTGAATGAAAAGGGGTTTATTTTAGCTGCATTGTTGCCTTTTCTAGCAACCATGATGACAAAATCCAACTAATTATCTTTCCTTGATAGTTTGCAGAATTTAGTCGAACTCAGGTTTCTACATTTTCCCGCTTGCTTATATTTCACCACCTCACTTTTTGAAAACTCCACTCCGGATGGTATTTTTTCATTTCTGCTTCATCGTCCCTTTTCGTTAATCCGCAGGCCAAATAGGTCTCATGCAGTTTCTTAAGTGCTTCTCTGTCCAGTTCCACCCCTAAACCCGGACCCTTAGGCACAGCAATAGCACCGTCTTCAAAGGGCAGGTGACCTCCTAGAATAATCTCTTCCGATTGCCAGGGATAGTGTGTATCCAAGGCATAGGGCACTTCGGGCAATGCTGCCCCCAAGTGAACCATGGCAGCCATGGATATCCCCAAATGACTGTTGGAATGCATGGAAAGACCCCTACCAAAGGTCTTACATAACTTACTCAGCTCCATAGATGCCCGCAATCCACCCCAAAAATGGTGGTCACTCAAGATTATATCTTCTGCTCCCAATTGAATACTTCGTGGAATATCCTCAAAGGAAGTGGTACACATGTTGGTAGCCAACGGGGTCTTTAACTGTTTCCGGAGATTGGCCATGTTTTCTTGTCCCCGTACCGGATCTTCCAGATATTCCAAAATCCCCTCCATCTCCTTTCCATACTTGAGACCCGTCTCCGGTGTCCAGATGGCATTGGGATCAAACCGCAAGGGGATCTTATCGCCAAATTCCCTGCGCAAGGCCAACATGCAATCCGTTTCCAGACGGGGTTCAAAAGCACCGCCTTTTAATTTGATGGATTGGAAACCAAAATGTCTGCACATCGCAATGGCTTGATTGACAATTCCCTTTGGATCTACTGCGGCTTCCTGTCGCATGGCGGACCATCCTGTGGCATCTGGATTTTTGCTTTTCCCCCAACTTCCGCCTGCTCCTTCGTATTTGAAAAACAGGTATGCCGCAAAGGGTACCCGGTCCCTCATTTTACCCCCCAATAAGTCAACTACCGGACGGTTTGTTAATTTACCGATGATATCCAAACAGGCGACCTCCAAAGAACTAAAAACATGTACCAGCTTACGCTGATCCCAAGGAGCATCTCCCCGTTGGGCAGCTGTTTCCTTTCCGAAATAAGCCTCCAATTCCCGCTGCAGTTGGTTCAGATGATAGGGATCTCTTCCGATCACCAATGGCCTGCAGGACTCCAGGGCTTCATCAATAGCCTTATTTCCGGGAATTTCGCTGATGCCGGATATGCCATCCTCCGTCACCAATTCCAACACCGTCCTGAGGGCATATGGTGCATGAATACCAGCTGCGTTAAGAAGGGGGGGATCAGTAATGGCAATGGGGGTAATGTGCATTTCCTTGATTTTTGGAGCCTTTCCTGACTTTTGAAGTAAGTGCATCATTTTTTACTTGTTGGGGCCTATTATTTATTTAAATGTTGGCAAGTTGCTCCATCAGCAGGGCCAGAGAGCTGTGATCGTATTCCCCTTTGCCGGAGGCCAAGACCGCATCCATGTGACTGGCGACCAGTGCGGAGCCATATAGGGGAACGGAAAATTCTTTACCTGCCTCCAAGGCGATATTCATGTCCTTTCGGTGCAATTTGATTTTGAAACCGGGGTCAAAATTACGGTCGATGATCCGTTGCCCGTGAAGGTCCAGAATCCTGGACTGGGCAAAGCCGCCCAGTAAGGCTTCTCTCATTTTTTCCAAATTCACACCCGCTTTTTTGGCCAAGGTGAAGGATTCGGCCACCGCCTGAATGGTCATGCCCACGATCATTTGGTTGCAAGCTTTGGTCATCTGTCCGGCTCCGGCATCCCCTATCAGGACAGCACTTTTGCCCATCACCTGAAACAGTGGCATCACTTCGTCAAAAGCGGCCTGACTTCCGCCACACATAATGGACAAGGTTCCTCCCTCTGCCCCTACCTGCCCTCCAGATACCGGCGCATCAAGTGCTTCTACCCCCTTTTCTTTGAGCGAAGCGTACACCTCACGGGCGGTAGAAGGGGCTATGGTGGACATATCCACGAAGATGGTTCCGGACTTGATTCCTTCCAGTACGCCGTCAGGCCCATAAACTACTTCCTTTACCTCAGGTGAGTCAGGAAGCATGGTGATCACGATATCCGAATGGGCGGCCACGTCCTTGCAGGTAGAAAAAGCCTCTGCTCCCTTATGTGTCAAATCACCGGCTGCTTTATTGCTGTCCAAAACAATCAGGGAATACCCTGCGTCCATCAAGTTTATGGCCATGGGCTTACCCATGATTCCCAATCCTATAAATCCTACTTTCTTCATTTTTAACTGGTTTTAACTTAAAAACTAAATTTTAATGTTTCTTTTCACAGATCAATTTCAACAAAACAAATGACTAAAACGAATATAAACACCAAAATTGGCCGATTTCCTGAAAGGTTACCGACCAATTTTGGCATTTAATAATTATTAGAACATCACCCTTCCGAATCCACTGCCTGAAGCAACGCACTGATGTGCCCATAAGCAAATGAAAAGGCTTGAAGGCTGGCTCCGGGAGCATCGGAATAGGGGACGTGATCCGGCATCACCATGCCGTCAAACTCCACATCCCGAAGCGCCCTGACAACGTGAAAGAAATTCATATCCCCGTTATCCGGATAAACTTCCTGAAAGTTATTCCAGCCTCCCTTGATATTTCTAAGGTGTATATTGAAGATTTGCTTGCGCTGACCTACCCACTCGATGATGGGGAAGATCTCGGTAGCAGGATCTTTTAGCCCTTCCGCAATGGAACCGATGCAGAAATTGAAGCCGTGATACGGGCTGTCATACAACTGGGCAAATCGCTTGATGCCCTCAAACACATTCGGGCTATTCCAGCGGGTTATCCCCCTGAATCCTTCAGGGGCAGGCGGGTCGGCGATATGATTGGCAAGCTTTACCTTATACTCTTCGGCTACGGGAAGAATCCGATCCAACAAATAGGTGATCCTTTCGAAAACTTCATCAATGCCCACAATTCCGGCCACGGTCAGCGGTTGTTCCTTTTTCAGGGCTTCTTCATAGATCCAGGTACTGTAAGAGGCATTCCCCCGTTTGGTATCGATGGTACGCTCCGTCCGTAAAATAGGTAAAATGGTTGTATTGTAATTCAATACTTTAATGCCTGTTTTTGCGGCTACTTCGATCATCTGCTGGATCATTTCTATTTCTCGATCCCGTTCCGGGTTCTTCCCAAGCATGATATTGGGGACTGAAACCCGGTCTATGCCTGCAGAAGTAAGGGGGAGGTGATAAGCGTCCAGATTGATGCCGTATTTTTCACAAGCTTCTTTTTTGCGCAAGGAATCCTCCAAGTCCCATCCTTTACCTTCTATCATGGTCGGCATTCCCCCATCCAGGTGAAAAACGCCATGTCTTGCTTTAAAGGCCAGGTTTTCCTCGGTGGTACCACCGGACTGACAGCCCAGCTTCATAAGAACTTTCTTTTTGGGTTGTGAGGTGGACGCTACCAACTTGTCCTGGGGAGAAGCACACGCACTTAAGGAGTGCCCCAAAGCGACAGCCCCTACCGAACCTGCGGAAAGCAGTTTCACAAATTTTCTCCGTTGAATATTTTCAGCGTTTTTTTCAGATGATGTTTGGGTTTTCATATACAATTGGTGTTAATATTTAAATATCATTCAAAATTCATATAAGCGGGAAGAGTTTGGCCGCAACCATGATTGTCGCCAGGCCCGCAAATCCCATGATGGTAAGCAAGGGGGAAAAAGTGCGCAGGGCTTCCTTTTCCGTCAAGTTGCTCATTTTACACACAATCCAAAACCCACTGTCATTCATCCAGGGCACCAGTTTGGATCCGCAGGCAATCGAAAGACCCAAATAGAGCTGGTGATAGTCCAAAGAAGTCGTTGCCATCCCAGCCAGAATTCCGGAGGCAGTTATCATGGCAACCGTGGCCGATCCTTGGGCCGTGCGCACCAGCGCTGTAATGAAAAAGGCCAAAGGAATCAATGCCATCTGATAGCCTTCTGTCAAATCGGCAATGCGTAAACTAATACCTGTCTGCTGCAGCATGGCACCGAAGGCACCTCCCGCGGCAGTGATCAATATTATTACCCCGGCACTGGTAAGTGCCGCCTGCACGGATGAAACGACCAATTCCCTGTCCTCTCTTTTCTGAATAATTACGGTTAGCAAAGCTGCTCCTGCGCCCAGCATAAGTGCCAAATTTTTCTCCCCGAGGAAATTTACAGCTGCTACCAATAAGCTAATTGGGCCATTGCCGCCTAAAACTTCCGTTCCGGTGGCAAAAGATTCCATAGCCGCTTTGGCGCTAATCAGAAAAAGGGGGATGAATATCGGAAGCAGGGAAATACCTATGCCCGGCAATAGAGACGTATTCTTTTCCGAAAGTGATTGAATGTCTTTCAGAGGAGCTTCGGGAGAATCCCGCAGGGGAATTTCCCACCGATTATTTGCCCATACCGCAAAGGCATATCCCACCATGATGGTAACCAAACCTACCAATGTACCCCCCACCATCATCATTCCAATGGGTATATTCATCTCTACAATGAGAAAAAGGGGGCCGGGTGTGGGCGGAACCAGGGAGTTTGCCATCGCCGCACCCGCAGTCACACATAGTACAAGAAGCAGGTAACTCTTCTTGAGCCGCATGGCCATGGCTTTCGCCAGGGGTATCATCAGGTAAAACACGGTATCAAAAAACACCGGGATTCCCAAAAAAAAGCTACTGCTCAAAAAGGCCAAGGGCGCATTTTTCTCCCCGGTGACCCCTAAGATGGAACGGACAATCCGCTCTGCCGCACCACTGACCAGCATGCATTTGCCGATTATTGCGGCCATGGCGATTAATATGCCGATTTGACCGGCGGTAGTGCCAAAGGCAGTGGCAATCCTATCTCCAATGGGACGGTTTGACAACGCTTGGGCAGCATCTTGGCTCATTCCCCTGCTTAACCCAAACTCCACAATAGAAGCTGCCGGTGTCATCCAAGCCACCACAAGTGCGGCGATCAACAGTGCCAGGAAAGGATTTAGGCGAAAGCCAATGATTCCCCCCACAACGATGACCATGCCAACCAGCAATATAACTAAAGGATCATGTAGCATAAAGGCTCAGTTAGTTGCTGGGGTAGTTTTCAGTTGATTGAGTTTTTTCGCTAGTTCCGTGGCACCATTCGCCACAAAAGTGGCATCAGACCCACAAGCGATCATTTGTATGCCCATTTCCTGGTAAACAGTAAAATCTTTGGAGTCGAAGATTAGGATGCCTGTGGCTTTTCCCGCATTTTTTGCCGCTGAGATAATCTTCTTCAACGCATCCGTAAACAAGGGATGATCCAGCTGGCCAAATATCCCCAGGGACATCGTCAGGTCCGCGGGACCAATAAACAGCACATCAACACCGTCAATGGCGGCAATGGCGGCCACGTTTTCCACCGCTTCCACGGTCTCGATTTGGATGATGCCTACAATATCAGATTGGGTATTGGCAACATAGGCATCGAAATTTTTCCCGAACCCAGTAGCCCGCACCATTTTGGCTACTCCCCTGTGACCAAAAGGCGGGTAATGCATTCCCTTCACCGCGGTGATGGCATCTTCCACCGATTTGATCTGCGGACACATTACTCCTTCGGCCCCTACGTCCAGCACCCGGTGGATCCGTTGTTTGGCAACGCTCTCAACCCGAACTACCGGGGCAGCACTGGTATTGCCAAGTGCCTGAAGTTGGTGGAGCAGGTCTTTGGGCTCCCCTGCTCCATGCTCCAAATCCAGTAAAACCCAGTCAAATCCGGCGAGCCCGACAATTTCTGCTGTCAAAGGGCTCCCGAGATTTAACCAGCAACCGCTGAGCGTTTCCCCAGCGGCCAATCTTTTCTTCAATCCTTTCATAATTTTGGGTTTGTGATGAACTGTCCGATTTATAAATTAGCAATTAAATTTATAAATCACTATCTCACATCCCACCAAACCCTTGTATCCATGATATTCGGTCCCTGACGGCTTATGGCTGCCTGTACGTTGGCCGCATTCACATTGGATTCGGCATCTGTATAGCTAAGCCTCCGGATAAAATCCTCCGTCAGTAGATCACTGCCGGCAAAGGTGTTCGGAGAAAGTACCGGAAAACCCGACCTCCTAAAATTAGCCCAAGATTCGGGACCAATCAGGAAGGTCGCTACCCAATACTGTGTATTGATTTGTTCCAACTCTCTCCCACTCCCCAATGGGTTTGCATTTAAATAGGCTTCTATGGCAGGTCCGGCTATTGCTGTATTTGCACCGTAGGTTGCCAATTGCTGCATATGGGCCTCGATTCCTCTCCTATATGGCTCAGAAGCATTTCCAGATGCCCAATTTCGATGCCTGGCCTCTGCCAACAGCAATTGTGTCTGACCATAGGTCACCAAAAAACTGGGGGCCTGTATCGCCGCCATCCTTGTCCGGTCTAACTGACTGTAATCCCAAAGACTCGCCAACCCACTCTGCCGAACAGCTCCTGAAATCGTTGTATTGTCATAGCCCAATGGCATGCCGATCTGCATGCCCGGGGTTCTGTTGGCATTGGCTGCTACCTGTCCAGCACCACTGGTAGCCCCTACAAAGCGAACAGCTATGGAGGCCAACCTGGGATCGTTGTTGTCTTTCAAGAAAGAAACAAAGTCCTCTGCCAGATAAAAAAAGGCAGACTGCCCGCCGTTCAGCGGAGCACCGATGTTGTTTGTGAAATTTGCCGTATGCCGAATGACCGCATTGTCCGCATTGGACTGCATCAGACCGCCAGCTACTGCTTTGGCGACAAATTCCGCAGCTTTGGTTGGATTTACCTTGGAATGGCGCATGGCGGCTCGAAGTAAAAGGGAATATCCCAGCCGCTTCCATTTGTTCAGATCCCCGGAATAAAGTATTTCAGCAGGAACAGGCGCACCTGCTGGGTTGATAGCAGCAGAAGCACTTTCCAGTTCTTTGAGAATATCATCATAAATCTGTTCTTGAGGATCATAGACAGGGTTGGTAATACCCTCCAAAAATACCCTACCTGCCTCAAAATAAGGAATATCGCCATAGGTATCTGTCAACACCATAAAGGTGTACGCCTTCCAAATCCGGATAATTTGCCGGAGATTTTCGTGTCGGGGGATACCTTCTGTTCGGTTTAGCGCATCAGCCAAGTTTTTAATTCCTTGCCGGTATCCCTGCTGCCAGTTTCCCTCAGCCACATTGCGATTGTCCTGGTTGAAATTGCCTGCTGCTCCTACCCCGCTAAATGGGGTAATCATCTGTTTGACGATAGTGGTTTCATAGCTTAAATTACCGTATCCAGGTGCAGAGGCAACCATCGCTGTATTCAACTGAAAAACTGGCTCCACGGAAGTCAAGGCATTCGGGTTGATGTTCATTTCATCAAACCCACCGTCGCAGGCAATCCCAATGACCAACAGGATTGCGATAAATATATGGTTTATAAATCGTTTCATTTTTAATGGATTTTGGGTTTGACTAAAACTTGAGATTAAGGTTAAAACCTATGCTTCTGGATACGGGCAAGCCAGTTGCTTCCAGTCCCATGAGGTTGTCCGAGGGAAACCCGAACTGATCGGGGTGGATATGGGGCACCCATTTTTTGATCACAGCCACGTTATTGGCCACCGCGTTCAGCCGTATTCCCCTCAATGGGAAGTTTTCGGGAAGCAGTTTTGTAAAATCATACCCCAAACTGATTTGTCTCAACTGCCAAGAACCTGCATTAAATACTGACAATTCCGAAAGCCGCAAATTACGCATGGACTCATAGTAAAGCTGGACAGGTGCCCGCGCCGTATTGATTTCCCCGTTTGGATTTACACCTTCACCTATTACATAACCTACATCTCTACCGGGTAGCGTTGCTTTATCCAATCCATGCCGATAGGCATTTATGTGTGTTCCTGAGATCATTTTGTGCCCTAACTTAAAATCGATCAAAAAAGACATGTTGATTCCTTTGTAATCAAATCCGTTGGTAAATCCTCCTATCCAAGTGGGTATAGCGCTACCGAACTCCATTTGATCTGCACTTCTCAGTGGTCGGCCGTTTCCGGGATCGTGGACGATTCTTCCCTGGTCATCCCGCAACAATCCAAACCCATAAAGCTGCGCCATCGGTCTACCGACTACATGTCGGAGCTCACCGTGGAAATCGGCGGTACCCACCGTAATACTATTGTTACTTGCATCCGGCCCCAGGTCGAGTACTTCCGTGATGTTGTAGGCCGCATTGAAGCTGGCATTCCATCTGAAGTTTTGGGTAGCAATCGGATTGAGGTTCAGCATCATTTCCACCCCTTCATTTCTGCTTTCACCCACATTGATCAGTTGTCTTAGAAAACCAGTCGCATCCGACATTTGGGCTTGCAAAATCTGGTCTCTCGAGAGTTTGTGGTAATAGCTCACTTCAAACCCTATACGGCTGTCAAACAATTGCATTTCCAATCCAAACTCCCTTTCCTGTACTGTCATTGGTCTCAGGTTGGCGTTTGGAACCGTGGACCCTGCAATGCTGGCCAATGGCTGAAGAACCCCGTTGGAATTGGGGAATTGTTGCGCGTTGATGCCGTAAAACAGGTTGTTGGAATAAGGCTGGACATCGGTATCGCTACCTACTTCGGAGTAACCGGCACGGATTTTTCCGAAGGTTATCCACTCAGGCAAGGAAGCTCCAAAAGCCTGGGAAAACACAAAACTACCTGTAATCGAAGGATATAAGATACTGCGGTTGGCTGGCGATAGGGTCGAAAACCAGTCGTTTCGGACTGTCCCGTTTACATAGAGAAATTCCTTGTAGGATATCTCAGCCGATCCGTATAGGGAGTTTACCTGCCGCTCCGAAAACTGATAGATGGGATCCCTCAACCGGCTATTGCCTATGGTATATAGGTCACGGGAGAAGAAATCCTCGACAAACACATTGTGCCTACTAAACCGCCTGTACATTTGGTTGCCCCCAGCATTCACAAGGAATCCAAAATTTCCGAAAGTTTTGTTTGCACTGACTAAAAAGTCGGCATTCACTTCCCTGACATTGGTAGCATCCTGCACATATTGGCCATTGACAAATCCGGGAGGTGCGGGCACCTGCCGCTGGGTACCGTGAGGAAGGTTATATTCCTGTTCCCTCGCAAAGAAGTCCTGACCCAAACGACCCTGGACAAACAACCAGTCGGTCAGATCGTATTTGGCGGTAATGTTTCCAAACACCCTGTCCCTGTCAATGTTTTCAAATCGCTTGAGTGCAAAATAGGGATTGGTTCGGTTGGTAAATCGGGACCAGACATTCTCGTTGCCATTCGGATCTTCGGCATTGTCACGCAGAACGTCCATGGGCATCGAATTGGCCAAGGTATATATAATCACAGGACTATAATCCTGTTCGGCCAGGTTGGGCGGATTTCTCCGTAGCTCTTTGGAATAATTGATGTTGCCGGAAATGGTCAATTTTTTGGCCAGTGTTTGCGTAAATCCGAAATTGACCGTTTTCCGGTTAAAATCCGAATTGGGCATGATCAGTTCATTGTCCATATTGGAAACCATCAGGTTGAACCCACCATTGTCCCCAGATGAGGACATGGAGACCGAATTTGTCCACGTATATCCTTTTCGATAAAACTCATTAAACTGGTCTCTTTGAGGCTCATATGGCACTTCCAAGCCATCAAAAAGGATGTGGGTCATTCCAGGCTCAAATTTTTCCCCAAAACTCCAAACCCCGGAAGTGGGAAAGGGAGAGGTTGGCCTGACCCCATTTTCGCCCTGTCCGTATTCAAACTGGTAATCCCTGTAGTCCATGGGGGTGTCCTGGGTAAAGTTGGAATTGATATCCAGACTAACACCACGGCCCGTGCCTCTGTTTTTGGTCGTAATCATGATCACCCCGTCTTTGGCACGGGATCCATACAAGGCAGAAGCAGCCCCACCTTTCAGCACGGTCATGGATTCGATGTTATCCGGGTTGATGCTGTTCAACCCGTCTCCGCTGTCTGAGGTCCGGTTGCTTCCCCTGTCGGAAAAGTCGCCTCTTGCGCCGAAATTGGTATTGTCTATGGGAACGCCGTCCACCACAATTAACGGCGAGTTGTTTCCCCCAAAAGAGGACTGACCTCGAATTCGGATTTTGCTGGTTCCCGATGGTCCGGAACCCAAGGAGGTAATGTTTACTCCTGCCACTTTACCCTGAAGGGCATTCATGAAATTGGCGGTTCGGTTTATAGTCATTTCATCCGGGTCGACACTGGAGGTGGCATACCCCAAGCTCTTTGCCTCCCGCTTGATCCCCAAAGCCGTAACAACCACCTCATCCAATCCGGAAATATCTTCCGCCATGGTCACGTTGATGACGCTTTGGGTGCCAATAACCACCCGCTGATTTCGGAAACCGATAAAGGAAAAGACCAGGGCTCCACCATCGGGTGCGGTAATGGCATAGTTGCCGTCCAAATCGGTCACGGTGCCTTGTGTAGTTCCCTCCACAAGGACGGATACCCCCGGAAGTGGGATGCTGTTGGTGTCTGTGACTTTGCCGGAGACATTTATAGCAACGGCATTTTCCAACAAAACTTCATTTAACGCGGAAACAAGCCTAACATTGATTTGTTGATTGACTTGCTTGAATCTGAAATCTGATTGGGAAGAAATCGAGTGCAGTAAGTCATACACGGTGATCGAGTTTTCATGCAGTGAAATCCGCACGTCGGATTGCATGACCTCCCTGTCATATACAAATTTAGCCCCGGTTTTGGTTTCCAAGATCTTAAA